>DATFVY010000324.1:0-6364 GCA_035259925.1 Burkholderiales bacterium | reverse complement strand
AGGGCTCGACTCCGCGCGGCCGCGCGGGAGTCCTGTCACCTGTCACTCGTCACTTGTCACGAATTTCCCGCCGTCAAGCGGAGAACTGCGTGACGCGGTTCTTCCCCCCCGACTTGCTGGCATACATCGCGTTGTCCGCTTTTTCAAGCACGGTCTCGAAATCCGTGCCATGGTTCGGATAACCGGCAATCCCAATGCTCACCGTGGCGGTCACCTGCTTCTCGCGTGTGACCAGCGGGGTCGACTCGATGCTGCGGCGGATGCGCTCCGCCACGCCGGCCGCGCCGCTGCAGGGCGTCTCCGGCAGCAACGCCACGAACTCGTCTCCCCCGTAGCGCGCGACCAGGTCGGTCTGGCGCAGCTGACGCTGGATGCAGTCGACCGCCAGGCGCAGCAGCCGGTTTCCTGCCTCGTGCCCGTGCGAGTCATTCACTTCCTTCAGGCTGTCGGAATCGATCATGAGCACGCTGAAGGGCCGGGCATAGCGCTCGGCCTGATGGGCAACCCGCTCCGCCATCGCGACGAAGGCGCGCATGTTGAGCACGCCCGTCAGCTCGTCGGTCTCGGCCTGCTGCTTGACGTGGCCATAGGCGCGGCGGATATCGGCCGACAGCATCGTCGTGATGTAGGCGACGAGCAGCAGCGGGGTGACGCGGGTGAGGAGAAGGGTGGCGTAGGGCAGCGAGAACAGGTCGAGGGGATCGCGCGGGTACTGGAGCCAGACGGTGCACGCGATGATCAGTCCCACCTCCACCAGCGTCACGACCTTCCCCAGCGTCAAGGCCGCCGCGATGACCACCAGCACATAGAGATTGTGCAGCGGGCTTTCGGCGCCACCGGTGTACGCCAGCACCCAGGTGATGAACACGATCATCAATCCGGTCTCTATCGTCAGCTTCCAATGGGTCTCCTTGCGGTAGAAGTTGGCGTAGTGGAACGACAGCACGAAGGCCGCGAAGAAGAACATCGCCATCGCCAGCGCGTTCGCGACCTCTTCGTCGGGGGTCAGCACCACCTGGTAGAGCAGCACCAGGATGAGCAGCAACCATTCGATCTCCGCGATCGTTCGCGTGAAGCCGCGCAGTTCTTCCGCCGACAACGCGGGATCGAAGATCAGCCTGAAAGGCATGCTGCCGAAGAGGTGACGAGAGAGCCAGACTGGAGGATATCACCCGGCAGAGTCATTCCGATGAGAACACCGTCACGCGGTTGCGGCCCTGCGTCTTGCTGGCATAGAGCGCGCGGTCGGCGTTTTTCGCGAGAGTCGGAAGGTCGGCACCGTGCACCGGGAAGGAGGCAATGCCGATGCTGACGGTGCTGGGCACCGACACGGTCCCGATATCGACCGGCGTTCGCTCGAGGTGATGGCGCAGGCGCTCCGCCACGATGGCGGCGCCGGTGGCGCCGGTCTCCGGCAGCAGGCACACGAATTCGTCACCGCCGTAGCGCGCCACCACGTCGGTGGTGCGCAGCGCCGAGCGGATGCTGCCCACGATGTGCTTGATGAGTTTGTCGCCGGCTTCGTGTCCGTGGGTGTCGTTCATCTGCTTCAGATGGTCGGAATCCACCATGAGCAGGCTCAGGATTCGATTGTAGCGCCGGGCGAGGGAGCATTCGCGCGCGCCGAGGGAGCGGAAAGCCCGCATGTTGTAGGCGCCGGTGAGGGCATCGGTCTCCGAGATGAGCTTGATCCTCGCCATCGCATTGAGTATGTCCTGCGACAGCATGGTGGTGATGTAGGCGACCAGCAGCATCGGCGCGAGATCGGTCGCGAAGTCGCCGGCCGTCACCGTCGTATGAATCGACTGGGTCGTGGCGTAGCCGAGGAAGGTGTAGCAGGCGGCGATGAGGCCGACCTGGAGCAGGGTTACTTTCTGTCCCAGCGTCAGCGCGCTGGTGATGATCGGCAGCAGGTAGAGATTGAGCAAGGGGCTGTCGAGCCGCCCGGTGTGATACAGCACCCAGGTCACGAACACGATCATGATCCAGGTCTCGACCGCGAGCGACCAGAGCTCGGGCTGGCGCACGAAGTTGAAGTAGTGGAACACCAGGATGACGCCCACATACGCGATGAGTCCCGCGTAGATGGCGACGGTGTTGTCCCCCGTCTCGTCCTGGAACACGTGGTAGAGCACGACCAGGATCACCAGCAGCCATTCGATTTCAGCCACCGTGCGGGAGAAGTCCCGCAGCTCCGTGGTGTCGGGATCGAGGCTGACGGGCACGTTTCCGCCGGTTGCCGCCAGCGGGTCAGCCTGTGGCGCCTGGGTCTCGTTGGTCACGTGTCCTCAGGATCGTGGCTCCCCGGTCGTGTTTCCGGGTCATGACGCCGTTATGCGTCGCACAGATTCACCGGCGCCGCTATGGTAATCGAAAACACGAGTCATTGGGCAACCGGAGACCGGCCGAACGCCGGGCTCCGTTGCGCGCGGTGGAGAGCGCCGCCTATGATAGGTTCTGGGGAGCTGGCGCAAGATGGAATCGGTGACGCTACCGGTGTGGTTGTTCGCGGTGCTGCTCGTGCTCGCGCTGTGGGCGCTGCTCGAGCGCCTGCTGGTGCCCGGCGTGCGCTGGTATTTCCGCCGCAGGGTCAACCGGGTGATTCGCGAGATCAACACCCGCCTCAATATCGAGCTGCCGCAGTTCAAGGTCACCCGGCGCCAGGTGCTGATCGACCGCCTGTTCCACGACCCGAAGGTCCAGGAGGCGATCGGGCGCGAGTGCGCCGAAAAGAACCAGCCGCGGGACGTCGTCGCGCGGCGCGTCGACCGCTACGCCCGCGAAATCGTGCCGGCGTTCAATGCCTTCCTCTATTTCCGCCTCGGCTACTGGCTCGGCAAGGCCCTGGCGAAGACCCTGTATCGCGTGCGGCTCGGCTACACGGACACGGCCGCGCTCGCGGCGGTCAATCCCAGGTCGTCGGTCGTGTTCGTGATGAACCACCGCAGCAACATGGACTACGTGCTGGTGGCATTTCTCGCCGCCGAGCGCGTGGCGCTGTCCTATGCGGTGGGCGAATGGGCGCGGGTATGGCCGCTGCAGCAACTGATCCGCTCGATGGGCGCCTATTTCGTGCGCCGCAGCTCGGGCGACCCTCTCTACCGCCTGGTGCTGCAGCGCTACGTCCAGATGGCGGTCGAGGCGGGCGTGCCGCAGGCGGTCTATCCGGAAGGAGGCTTGTCGACGGACGGAAGGCTGCGGCCGCCCCGGCTGGGGCTGCTCGACTACATGCTGCGGGCTTTCGATCCCGGCGCGGAGCGCGATCTCGTCTTCATCCCGGTCGGCATCAACTATGACCGCGTGCTGGAGGACCGCACGCTGCTGCGGAAGCTCGACCCGGTAGCGCCGTCGCGGGGTATGCTCTACGCGGCCGGGCGCACGGCCGCTTTCGCCGCCTCCAACCTGTGGCTTGCGCTGACCGGCCGCTGGTACCGCTTCGGCTACGCCTGCGTGAACTTCGGCAAGCCGATCTCGATGCGCGACTACGTGAGCCGCAGCGGCACCGATTTCCGCTACCTCGCCGACGATGCCCGGCACCGCGAGGTCGAGCGCGTCGCGCAGCAGATCATGCGCGCCATCGCGGACGTCATCCCGGTACTGCCGGTGTCCCTGGTCGCAACGGTTTTCCTGCGCGGGAGAGTGGCCGGATGGTCCGAGCTCGAGCTGAAATCGGCCGTCCACGATCTCATCACGCGGCTCGAGGTCGCCGGCGCGCACATCTACGTTCCGCGGGGCGACCTCGACTACGCGATCGGGGTGGGCCTGCGCATGCTGCTGCTGCGGCACGTCGTGGTGGAGCAGGACGGCCTCTACCGCGCCAATCCGGCCGAGTTGCCGCTCCTCGCCTACTATGCGAACGCCATCGAGACCGCCGCCGGCGCGTCGGATGGCGTGGCGCCCGCGCGGCAGGTGGAACGGGCGGCGTGACGGCATAGGCGGATAGCGCTACGCCATGATCGGGCTCCTGCAGCGCGTCACCGCGGCGCAAGTGGTGGTCGGGGGTGCAGTCATCGCGGCCATCGATAGCGGGCTGCTGGTGCTGGTCGGGGTGGAAGCGGGCGATGGCCGGGCGCAGGCCGATCGCCTGCTCGAGCGGCTCCTGGGCTACCGGGTTTTCCCGGACCGCGACGGGAAGATGAACCTTTCGCTGCAGGAAACCGGCGGTGGACTCGTGCTCGTCCCCCAGTTCACGCTCGCCGCCGACACCGGCAAGGGCGCCCGCCCGAGCTTTTCTCCCGCGGCGGCGCCCGAGCTCGGCAAGGCGCTGTTCGAGTACCTGCTCGAGCGGGCGCGAGCCGCGCACACACCGGTGGCAGCCGGCCGTTTCGGCGCCGACATGAAGGTGACGCTGACCAACGATGGCCCCGTCACGTTCTGGCTGCGGGTCGCGCCCGGCGCCCGTGCCACGACGGAAATGGGCTAGAATTCAAAGAGTTCGCTCGACGGGCCGGCCATTGAACCGGCGCTCCTGGCCCCCATCTAAAAGGCGTATATCCACCGGAGGGAAGGAAACCATGAAACGGATCATCCTGCTGGTAGCGACCAACTTTGCCGTGCTGCTCGTGCTCAGCGTCACGATGCAGTTGCTCGGCGTCGACCAGATGCTGGCGCAGGAGACGGGGCTCAACCTGTACGGCCTCCTGATATTCGCGGCCATTTTCGGCTTTGGCGGCTCGTTCATTTCGCTGCTGATCTCGAAATGGATGGCAAAAATGGCGGTGGGCGCCCACGTCATCGAGGTGCCGGCCAACCAGACCGAGCGCTGGCTGGTGGACACGGTCAAGCGCCAGGCCGACAAGGCCGGCATCGGCATGCCGGAGGTGGCGATCTACGACGCGCCGGACATCAACGCCTTCGCGACGGGCTGGAACCGCGACAGCGCGCTGGTCGCCGTCAGCACCGGCCTGCTCCAGAATATGAGCCAGGAGGAAGCGGAGGCGGTGCTGGGCCACGAGGTGAGCCACGTCGCCAATGGCGACATGGTGACGATGACGCTCATCCAGGGCGTCATGAACACCTTTGTGATCTTCCTCTCGCGCGTGATCGGCTTCATCATCGACCGGGTGGTGTTCAAGGTCGAGCGCGGCCAGGGCCCGGCGTTCTTCATCACGGTTATCATCGCCCAGATCGTGCTCGGCATCCTGGCGAGCCTCGTCGTGTTGTGGTTCTCGCGCTGGCGCGAATTCCGGGCTGACGCGGGCGGCGCGTCCCTGGCGGGACGCAACAAGATGATCGCCGCGCTGGAGCGGCTGAAGCTCAACCAGGAGCAGTCGGCCCTGCCGGCGCAGATCTCCGCGTTCGGGATTTCCGGGAAGAGCGGCATCGCGCGGCTGTTCATGTCGCACCCGCCGCTGGACGAGCGCATCGCCGCGCTGCAGGCGGCAGCTACACCGGAAAGAGTGTCGCCCGTCCGCCGCATGTAGCGGCTGCCTAGTACGTAAAAAAGCCCGCTCGCGCGGGCTTTTTTATTACTCGTCACTCATCACCCGTCACTCATCACGCCTCGCTATTTGAGCACGGGCGTCTTGAGATTGCCGGTCACGGCAAGATTCCCGCGCGCCACGATCACCGATTTCGAGCCGAGCTCCGCGCTGATGCGCCCGGACAACTCGCCGTCCGGCCCGATGTCCACACTGCCGGATGCGCGCATCGGCCCGGAAGAGAGCTGAAGCTGGCGATAGGCGTAGCTGTGGTTGGCGAGCCGCATCGAGCCGGCCAGCGTGTTGAAGCCGGTCTTTCCGCCGCGCAAGCCGTCGCGCACCGGGGACTGGATGGCGCGCACGATGTCGATGTTGTTGATCACGCCTTTCTCGATATTGAAGGTCGCCTCCACCGCCGGTTGCGTGAACAGGGACTGCAGCTTCGGCGACTGCGCAGCGTAAGTCACGTTGGCGTGCAGCGTGCCGGTCGCCGTGAAATCGCGCGTGAAGTCAGCCAACATCACGGCAAGCTCCCCGTTGGCCACGCTGAAATCCCCTTCCATGCGGATGTTTCCGTCGCTCCACGCCGCGCGTGCGCTGCCCTTGATCACGCCACGCCCGATCTTTCCGGAGATGGCCGTGATGCTGGCCTGCTGTCCGTCGATCGTGCCTTCCATGTTGAGGTCATCGAACTCGACAGCGGGTCCGATGGGCAATTTCCACCCGGCCGCCTCCAGCGCGACGCGCAACCCCGGTTCCCGCGGCGTGAGATCGACGCGCACCTTGGGGGTCGAGAGCGACGCGCGCTGCAGCGCTCCGTCCGGGCCGAGGGTGACCTCGCCGTTGAATGTCGGGACCTCTATCTCCTTCACGGCCAGCCTCACGTTGCGCATCTCGATGCGCCGCACGTCGACCGGCAGGGCGCCGGGCTGTGCCTTGACCCA
>DATFVY010000323.1:0-4943 GCA_035259925.1 Burkholderiales bacterium | reverse complement strand
GAGGGAAGCGGGGAAGTATCCGCCTCAGGCCTGGTCCGCGGAGGCTTGCGCGTCCGGATGGGCTGCTCGGACACGGGCGGGAAGCTGGACGCGGGCAGCGGCTTCCCGGTTTCGAGCAGCGTCTTCAGGCTGCTCAGTATGGCAGGCCAACCCTCGCAGCAGACCGCGAATATTCTGCTGCCGGGTGCAAACTTGTCGTGGATGAGCGTCAGCCTCACGACGTCGCCGTTCTGCTCCAGCGTGAAGGTCACGCGCGAAGGCTCTTCCCTGCGGAACTCCTCCGTGAAGACGGGATGGAACGAATGCCTGAGGCTGTGCGGGGGCTCTACGGTGAGGAGGATATGCTCGTCGGTGACCGTGCCGGCGCGCATATAGAGCACCTTCGAGCCGATCTTCCAGTCCGATTGAACGCGCGTCCCGGACCAATAGAGCTCCGTGATATCGGGGTTGGTCAGCGCCTCCCATACCGCGGCAAGATCCGACGCGATGTAGGAAACGTAGACGATTCTGCGTTCGTCCATTCCTGATCTCCGTCACTTCCCCGATGCAGCAGCCGCCGCAGCGGCTGCCTTGCGCGCCGGCATCCCGTCGTCGTCCTTCAGTCGTGGCAGATCGATCTTCGGCGCCCACGTCAGCCACTCCTTCTTGCCTGTGTCGTGCAAGAGGAAGACCTGCCCTTCGCGGGCCGGCCGGGCGCTCGCGTTCGGCGTAGCGAAGTTGATGCCACCCGCTGCCAGCGAGCGCAGCGACTCCAGCTTGACTTCCACGCCCCGGATGAGACCGCCGCTCACGCTCACGCCGCTCACGTTCCAGAACACCGAGTTGGCCCGCACCAGGGGGACGTAGGGCCGGCGAATGAGCACATGCAGGTCCACTGCCCTGGCGTCCGGCGTGAGGGTCGCTTCCTGCACGACGCCGACCTCGACGCCGCGGTAGTAGACCGGGGAATGGCTCTGCAGCGAGCCAAGCTGGCTCGTGCGTACTACGATCTTCAGGCCCCTCAGCTCGAGCCCGGCCGGCGCGCTGTCCAGGCCGGTGAATTCCAGGCGTTCCTCGCCGGTGCCCGGCAGCGCCTGGATCTCGGGGCCGCTGAGGACCGTGCCGAGCCCAGTAATGTTGCCTATGCCCACCTCGGGACGGACGATCCAGAACACCGACCCCTCGCGCGCGATCGAGGCCGCCGTGCGCTGCAGGCGCGCCTTCACTTCCACGTGCCGCTGGTCCTCGCTCAACGCGATCCCGGTCACTTCGCCGACCTGCACCCCGCGATAGCGGATCGGTGTCTGGGTCACCTTGATGCCGCTGCCGTCCCTGAAGCGTATCGTGATCTCGGGCCCGTAATCGCTGATGCGGTCGTAGACGAGGTAGCCCGCGATAAGCACAGCGACGAAAGGAATCGCCCACACCGCCACGGCCCAGCGCCTGCGGGTCACTCGCGCGCGCGGAAGATCCTCGACGGAATCAGGCTTCCTGCGTCCGTCGTCCATGGTGTCCGTCCGTTCCGCTCCAGATCGATTTCGGGTCGAAGCTCGCCGAAGCCATGATCGTCAGCACCACGACCGCGGCGAATGCCGCCAGCCCCGGTCCGGGCAGGATGGTGGCGAGCTTCTCCAGCTTCACAAGCGCGACCAGCACCGCCACCAGGAACACGTCGAGCAGTGCCCACGGCCCGATCAGCGAGATGACCTTGTGTACCCAGGCCTGCTGCCGCCGCCCGATGACGGATCCGTAGCGCGCCGTTGCCACGAGAAAGAACAGGCCGAGCAGCTTGACCAGCGGGATGACGATGCTGGCGAGGAAGACGATGGCCGCGGTGAACCACTGGCGGTTCCTGAACAGGCTCACGCATCCATCCCAGATCGTGCTCTCCGAGTATGCCCCATGCAGACTCATGCTCAGGATCGGAAAGACGTTCGCCGGCACGTAGAGGACCAGCGCCGCGAGCGCCAGCGCCGCGGTGAGCGCGAGGCTCCCGCTTTTGCGCTCGCTCACAACAAAGCCGCAGCGGCTGCACTCAGCCACCGTGCCCGGCTCGAGCGCTGCTACATGCTGGACCAACCCGCAGGTGGCGCACGCGATGGGAACGCTCATTCTCCTGCCTCGTTTTGAAAAAAAGACACGACAGGCTCCCCGACTCTGCGCGCCAATCGTGCTCCCCTTGTGACACCCGCGACCTATGCCGGTTCACACGCTGTCGTCCATGAACGACAAAATCGACCGCAACTTGCTGCGCGCCGAGCGTGCCAAACAGACAGGTGCCGCAATGCGGCATTTTTCTCTAGGACAAACGGATCATGAAACGTACTACGGCAATCAAAGCGGCAATTTCAGCGGTGATTCTCGGCACGGCCCTCGCAGGCTGCGGCAGCACTAGCCACCGTGCGGACGATTGCATCAACGTTCCCGGCGCCGTGATCGGCGGAGTGGCGGGCGGCGTGGTGGGCCACCAATTCGGCAGCGGACGCGGACGCGACATTGCGACCGGCGCGGGCGCGGCTACCGGCGCGGTGGTGGGCAGCAACGTGGGGTGCTAACGCGGTGAGGCAGTGACGAAGTGAGGCAGTGAGGCGCTGATGTAGCCCCGTTCCCTCTTCCGTTATGATGGCCGCGCGCATCGATACGGAGAGGGACCAATGGACCTTGGAATACGCGGCCGGCTGGCGCTCATCACCGGCTCCACGCAGGGCATAGGGCGCGCGACCGCCGAGGCGCTACTCGCGGAAGGCGCCAGGGTCATCGTCAACGGGCGAAAAGACGCCACTGTGACGCAGGCCGCCGCCGCGCTTTCGAAGCGCGGCGAGGCAGCCGGCGTAGCCGCGGACCTGGCAACGCCGGAGGGAGCCCGCAAGGTTCTGGATGCCGCGGCGAAAATCGGGCCCGTGGACATTCTCGTCAACAACGTCGGCTATTTCGAGGTCAAGCCGTTCGGCGAGATTTCCGATCGCAACTGGCTCGACATGTTCGAGCTCAACGTCATGAGCGGAGTGCGCCTCGCGCGCGCCCTCATGCCCGGTATGCTGGAACGCAACTGGGGCCGGATCGTGTTCATTGGCAGCGACCAGAGCGCGAAGCCCAACGTCGACATGGCGCACTACGCGATGAGCAAGGCAGCGCAGGTTTCCATCTCACGCAGCCTCGCCGAGCTGACCAAAGGGACGCGGGTCACGGTCAACAGCGCGCTGGTGGCGCCGACCTGGTCGGAAGGCGTCGAAACCTTCCTGGGCAAAGCCGCGGCCGCGTCCGGCAAGACCGTGGAAGAGCTGCGCCCCGCCTACTTCGAGACCACCGGCGCTTCCTCGCTCCTGCAGCGCTGGGCGGAGCCGGCTGAAATTGCCGCGCAGATCGCGTTCCTGTGCTCCGAGCGCGCCTCCGCCATCAACGGCGCGGCGCAGCGGGTGGATGGAGGGATTGTTCGCTCGCTCTTCTAGACCGCGTGATGAGTGATGGGTGAAGATGAGGCTATTGACGCCTAGACGGTTTCTGCTCCGCGCGCTTTCGCGGGCGGAACATGCGCGAACGGACTGGGACCGAGCCAGTTGGCAATGCTCCGGCTCAGGCGCGCCTCACCCATGATTTTGAGCAGCCCGCTCGCGCGCGCCTGGACGATCGATATGTCTCCCATCCAGATCTGCGTCATGGTTCGCAGGCTGGAGGTAAGCGTAATGTCGACTTCGTGACCGGGGTCCTCGAGACACAGGTCGACCTCGCCTTCCTCGACAACGAGCCACCATTGCTTCATCCCCTTCTTCGCGTCGGGGAATTCGAAGTGGATCACGGTCCGCTCCGGCGGCAGCTTGTCCACCTGCACGTTGCGGCGGATATCCCACATCAGGAAACTGGCATCGAGATCGTCGGTGGTCATCCTGCTGCGCGACCAGCGCTGTCCCCAGGTGCCGAGCTGGACGATCAGGGGTCTGAGCTCTTCGCCTGCCGCGGTCACGCGATACTGATGGGTGTGGCCGTCCTGCCCGGCCTCGCGGGCGATGATGCCGCTATCGCAAAGGGCTTTGAGCCGCTGCGACATCATGGATGGGGCCATCAGGGGAACGCCGCGCCGCAGGTCGTTGAAACGGCGGCTTCCCGCCAGCAGCTCGCGGACTATGAGGAGGGTCCAGCGCTCAGCGAGCAGCTCGAGCGCCTTCGCGATGGGGCAATACTGGCCGTATCGAATCATGGCTCACCTCCCCCGCTCGGATTGCGTAGGAGTTTAGTCACCCGCTCGCGCCCCGATCAACTACTGATTTGATACTTGACCCGCCTTGCCCGCCGCCTAGAGTGAGCCTCCGTTCCGCCGTACTGGAGGAGTCGCCATGACTGCCGAAATTCGCTCTGCCACCGTGCTTTTCTGCTGTGCCGGCCTGCTTGGAGCCGCAAACGCGGCCGAGACGATAAAAGTTGATACCAAGGGAGTCACCGCCCGGATCCTCTACGAGGCGCCGATCAGCGGGGGACACCTGCCCGAGCTGAAGGACAAGTACAAACTCCGCATCACCGAGATATCCATCGCGGCGGGAGGACACGTCGGGGACCACAATCACCTGGGGCCCGGGATCAGGCAGATGACCGTGGGCGAGATGGAATACATCATGCCTCACATGACCACCACCTACCGGGCCGGCGACTACTTCTTCGAAACCGGGGACATCAGCCACCGGGTAATCAACAAGTCCGGAACCTCCAACACGCACCTGCTGTTCGAGATTCTCCCCGTCAACCTGTCCGGCCCATCGCTGATCCTTCCCAGGGACAAGCCACAGGCGCGCCACTAGCAGGTCCAATCGGGCTCGGGTTATTGTTTCCTTCGCGGCCTTGGCGCTTGGCGGTGAAGCTCTACTTCATTTGCTTGTGAGCGTCTCCTTGAGTCCGCGCAGCGCAAGATAGTAGCCGTAGATCCCGAACCCGGTCACGACCCCACGCGCCACTGTCGCGATCTCCGATTGCCG
>DATFVY010000322.1:0-6035 GCA_035259925.1 Burkholderiales bacterium | reverse complement strand
GGCGAAGAAGCGATTGAGCGTCGCGTCCGACACCACGAAGTCGCCGCGGATCCAGGTGGAGAGTTCGGGGCCGATCAGGGGAAGCGCGTCGAACAGGTTCACGATCACTTGCGCGCCCCAGTACGACATCTGCCCCCACGGCAGCAGGTAGCCGAAGAAGGCCTCGGCCATGAGGCACAGGTAGATCCCCATGCCGACGATCCAGACCAGCTCGCGCGGCTTGCGGTACGAGCCGTACATCAGGCCGCGGAACATGTGCAGGTAGACCACGATGAAGAAGAACGAGGCGCCGGTCGAATGCATGTAGCGGATCAGCCAGCCGCCCGGCACGTCGCGCATGATGTACTCGACCGAAGCGAAGGCTTGCGCCGCGTCCGGCTTGTAGTGCATCGTCAGGAAGATACCGGTGAGGATCTGCAGCACCAGCACCACCAGCGCGAGGGAGCCGAAGTAGTACCAGAAGTTGAAGTTCTTCGGAGCGGGGTACTCCGACATGTGCTTCCGCCACTCCGACATCAGCGGGAAGCGCTGGTCGACCCAGGTGAGAAGGCCGCTCACTACGCCATTGAGCGGGCCGACTCCGGTAACCGTGACCGGCTGCTTTTCCGCGGCTGCCATGTCACGCCCCCTTGGTATCGTCGTCGCCGATCAGGAGCTTCGTATCGGTCAGGTACTTGTGCGGTGGCACTGTGAGGTTGTCGGGTGCGGGCTTGTTCTTGTAGACGCGGCCCGCGAGGTCGAACAGCGAGCCGTGGCACGGGCAGTAGAAGCCGCCCTTCCAGTCGCCCTCGAACGGCTCGGCCTGCGCCTTGAACTTGTCCACCGGCGAGCATCCCAGGTGCGAGCAGATGCCGACCACGACCAGGTACTCGGGCTTGATCGAGCGGAACTCGTTGCGCGCGTACTTCGGAGTCAGCTCGGAGGGCTTGCGCTCGCTCTTGGGATCGGCGACCTTGGCGTCGCTCTGCTTGACCGTGTCCAGCATCTCCTTCGTGCGCCGCACGATCCACACCGGCTTGCCGCGCCACTCGACCCGTGTCATCTCTCCGGGGGCGAGATTGCCGATGTCGGCCTCGACCGGCGCGCCGGCCGCCTTGGCGCGCTCCGAAGGCTGCATGCTCCAGGCGAACGGGTAGACGCCTGCCACGACTGTGGCAATGCCGCCGGTGACGCCCGTCGCGGTGACCAGAAATTGCCGCTTCCCCTGATCCAACTCTTTGTCTGCCATACGTTATTTTCCGCCGGGCCGAAAGGCGACATTCTACACAAAGGCTTCATCGAATTTAAGCAAAACGTGAAAAAACACTGCCCATTCAGGTAGTTGGGAGACGGAGGCGGGCCTTCCGGCGAGGGCCCGATCAAGCGGAGTTTGCTATGATCGTTCCGCTCAGGGATCCGCCGCCGGCGCACAACAGCGGCGCGCTCGACAACCAAGCCTCATTACCCCGATGCGCCGATTCTGGCTCGTCTTTGCCCAGACCGCGACGATCTGTCTCGCGGTGCTGTTCGTCGTTTCGACGCTGCGGCCCGACCTCGTCACCTGGACCACACGGGGGGATGTGGTCACCGTGAAAGAGCCCGCGCCGGAGCCCGCGACGCAACCCGTCGGCTCCTACAGCGACGCCGTGCGCAAGGCGATGCCCGCGGTGGTGAACATCTTCACCAGCCAGCAGGTGAAGCGCCCGCGGCATCCGCTCATGGACGATCCCCTGTTCCGCTATTTTTTCGGCGATCAGCCGGATTCCGGCACGCAGCGCCGCGAGGGGCTGGGCTCGGGCGTGATCGTGAGCGAGCAGGGCTACATCCTGACCAACCATCACGTCGTCGAGTCAGTCGACCAGATCGAGATCGCGCTGTCCGACTCGCGCAAGGTGTCGGCCAAGGTGGTCGGCACCGATCCCGAGACCGACCTGGCCGTTCTCAAGATCGAGGTGCAGAAGCTGCCGGCGATCACCTTTGCGCGCGCCGAGCAGCTGCGCGTGGGAGACGTCGTGCTCGCAATCGGCAACCCCTTCGGCGTGGGCCAGACGGTGACTTTCGGCATCGTAAGCGGGCTCGGACGCAGCCATCTGGGCATCGCCACCTTCGAGAATTTCATCCAGACCGACGCGGCGATCCACCCGGGCAATTCGGGCGGCGCGCTGGTGGACGTCAGGGGCAACCTGGTCGGCGTCAATACGGCGATCTACTCGCAGACCGGTGCCTCGATGGGCATCGGCTACGCGATTCCCGTCAGCATCGCCCGCCAGGTCATGGAGCAGATCATCGAGAAGGGCTCGGTGACGCGCGGCTGGATCGGCGTCGGCGTGCAGGATATCAACAAGGAGGTGGCGGAGTCGTTCAAGCTTCCCACCGCGAAGGGTGTGCTGATCACCCAGATCGAGCGCGGCAGCCCCGCCGACAAGGCCGGGGTCAAGCTCGGCGACGTGCTGGTGTCCGTGAACGGCAAGGCGGTCGGCGACACCACGACCATGCTCAATCTCGTCGCCGCCCTGCGGCCGGGCGAGCAGGCGCGCGTGCGGGTCGCGCGCAACCAGGAAGAAGCCGAGCTGACCGTCACCATCGGCCGCCGCCCCAGGCCGAAACAGCGCAAGGCCTGAAGAGCTGTCTAGGGCTGGGCGCTGCCGCTCCGGCCGCTTTCTTCCGCTTCCATCGTGTCGCGTCCCTGAATGTCGTCCGCTTTTTTGGGGACGAACCGCGCGACTACGATGCCGACCTCGTAGAGCACGCACATCGGTATCGCAAGCAGCAGCTGCGACAGCACGTCCGGCGGGGTCACCACCGCCGCGATGACGAACGCGCCGACGATGACGTAGGAGCGGATCTGCTTGAGCTTCTCCACCGTGACGACGCCGGCGCGCACCAGCACGAGCTGGATCAGCGGTATTTCGAACGTGATGCCGAAGGCGAGAAACATCGTGATCACGAAGTTGAGGTACGCCTCGATGTCCGGCGCCGGGGTAATCGCCTGCGGGGCGAAGCTGTGGATCGCCTGGAAGATCATCCCGAACACGACGAAGTAGCAGTAGGCGACCCCGAGCAGGAACAACGCGGTGCCGCCGGTGACCAGCGGCACGGCGATGCGCTTCTCGTGCGTGTAGAGGCCGGGCGCAATGAAGGCCCACGCCTGGTAGAGCACGTAGGGCAGCGCGATCATGAACGCGGCCAGCACCGTGACCTTGAGCGGGACCAGGACCGGCGAGATCACCCCGGTCGCGATCATCCGCGTGCCTTCGGGCAGCGACTGCATCATCGGCCATGCCAGCAGATCGTAGACGCCGCCGATCCCCGGCCATATCGAGAGCGCGACGGTCGCCGCCGCGATCGCCAGCAGTGAGCGCAGCAGGCGGTCGCGCAACTCCATCAGGTGCGAGATGAAGGTGTCTTCCGTCATCCGGGATGGGGCGTGACTCGTGACTGGTGACTTGTGACTGGTGCCTCGTTGCAGCTGCCGGGCGCTTGCGGCTTCACGCCGGCTTCTGCGCGGGCGGCTGGGGCTTCGCCTCCGGCACTGCGGATTCCGCAGGCGCGGCGGAGGGCTGCGCCGGGGGCGGCGCGGGGGTGTCGCCGAACCCGTCCACCGCCGATTGCGCGTCCTGCGCCATCTTGTTCAGCTCGCTCTCCGTCGAGCTCACTTCCTTGTCGACGGATGTCTGGAAAGAACGCGCTGCATCCTCCATGCTGGTGCGCATCTTTTTCAGCTCTTCCAGCTCCATCTCGCGCGTGATGTCGGCCTTGACGTCGTTCACGTAGCGCTGCATGCGGCCGAACAGGTGCCCCAGCGTGCGCGCCACTTTCGGCAGCTGCTGTGGGCCGATCACGATCAGCGCCACGATGGCGATGACCAGCAACTCGGAAAACCCGATGTCAAACATGCTCGGAGAGGAGAAAGAAGAGAGGAGAAAGGAGCAGCATCTCCCGGACGAGATTCGATGGCGCTTGCGCCTCTCTCCTCTCGCCTCTCTCCTCGGCCTACGCTTTCGGCGTTTCCTTCTTCGCTTCGCCGTTGATGGTCTGGCCGGTGCTGGGCGGAATCTCCGCCTTGGCCTGGGAGGACTTGTCTTCCTCGGTCTTCATGCCGTCCTTGAAGCCCTTCACGGCGGCGCCCAGGTCGGAGCCCAGGTTGCGCAGCTTCTTGGTGCCGAAGATCACCAGTACCACCACCAGCACGATCAGCCAGTGCCAGATGCTTATTGAGCCCATGCTCGTTCTCCTACAATGCGCCGGCCCGGCAGGCCTCCTACTTGCCCCGGGATTGCTTCTCGGCCAGCCCTGAGACCCCCTCGCGCCGCCGCAGTTCAGCGAGCACGTCCTCGGGCGCCAGACCGTGCCATGCGAGCAGCAGCAGGCTGTGAAACCACAGGTCGGCAGTTTCCCTCACGATATGCAGTTTATCACCGCCCTTCGCGGCGAGCACGGCCTCGGCGGCCTCCTCGGCGACCTTCTTCAGTATCGCGTCCTGCCCTTTCGCGAACAGGCTCGCGACGTACGACGCCGACGGATCACCGCTCTTGCGGGCGGCGATCACCTCGGCCAGCCTCTGCAGTACCTCGTTGTCGCTCATCGCTTCACTTTTTGTAGATTTCTTTCGGGTCCTTCAGCACCGGATCGGCCGCGACCCAGCGCTTGCCGTCGAGCCGCTGGAAGAAACAGCTGTGGCGCCCCGTGTGGCACGCAATGCCGCCCACCTGTTCTACTTCCAGCAGTATCACGTCCTCGTCGCAGTCCAGGCGCACCGATTTCACCTTCTGCACGTGGCCGGATTCCTCGCCCTTGCGCCACAGCTTGCGCCGGGAGCGCGACCAGTAGTGCGCTTCGCCGCTTGCCACAGTCTTGCCGAGCGCTTCGCGGTTCATCCAGGCCACCGTGAGGACCTTTCCGCTGCCAGTTTCCTGCGCCACGGCCGGCACCAAGCCGTCCTGCGCCCAGTTGATCTTGTTGAGCCAGTCGTCTTTCATGGGGATATTCTAGCCCTTGGCCCTAGAGCCGCACCTCGATTCCCCGTTTTGCGAGGTGCTCCTTGGCCTGGCGCACGGTGAATTCCCCGTAGTGAAACACGCTCGCCGCAAGCACCGCGTCAGCGCGGCCTTGCAGGATGCCCTCCGCGAGGTGGTCGAGATTCCCGACGCCGCCGCTCGCGATCACGGGTATCGACAGCGTGTCGGAAAAGGCGCGCGTGAGCTCGAGGTCGAAGCCCGCCTTCGTGCCATCGCGGTCCATGCTGGTGAGCAGGATCTCGCCCGCGCCCGCCGCTTCCATTAGGCGGCCCCATTCGACCGCGTCGAGTGCCGTCGCCTTGCGCCCGCCGTGCGTGTAGACCTCCCAGCGCGCCGCCCCCGCGCCGGGCACGCGCTTCGCGTCCACGGCGACCACGATGCACTGCGAGCCGTAACGGGCCGTCGCGTCGCGCACCAGCCGCGGGTTCTCCACCGCCGCCGTATTGATGCTCACCTTGTCCGCGCCGGCGTTGAGCAGCCGCCGCACGTCTTCCACCGAGCGTACGCCTCCTCCCACCGTCAGCGGAATGAAGACCTGCGAGGCGACGGCTTCCACGACGCCGACGATCAGGTCGCGCCCGTCGCTCGAGGCCGTAATGTCGAGAAAGGTCAGCTCGTCGGCGCCCTGCTCGTTGTAGCGCCGCGCAATCTCCACCGGATCGCCCGCATCGCGCAGCCCGACGAAATTGACCCCCTTCACCACGCGCCCGGCGGTGACATCGAGGCAGGGGATGATGCGCTTGGCGAGGCCCACCGGGGTGATGGGTGACGGGTGACGTGTGATGGGTCGAGCAGAAGGCTTCTGCCCATTACCCATTACGCGTTACCCATTACCCTTCCTTCTTGGGAGACAGCTCGTCGGCGAGCTTCTGGGCCCTGGCGAAATCGAGCTTGCCTTCGTAGATGGCGCGCCCCGTGATGGCGCCGACGACGCCCTCTGGCTCGATCTTGCACAGGGCTTTCACGTCGTCCAGCCCGTTGATGCCGCCGCTCGCGATCACCGGGGCGCTGATCTGCTTCGCCAGCGCCAGCGTTGCT
>DATFVY010000321.1:0-5919 GCA_035259925.1 Burkholderiales bacterium | reverse complement strand
CATCAGGTCGCCGAACACGGTGCCCTGCCCGCAGCCGGTGGTGACGGTGCGTTTCTTCAGGCGTTGCCGCAGCCCCTTCACGCCTTTGCGCGTGGTGACGGCGACGGAGTCCGTTTCCCAGTCCACCTGCACCGCCGCGATCTCCTCGAGCGAGCCTGCCAGGCGCTGGTTGCGCAGGTAGCCGATGGTGAGCGCCTCCGGCGCCTGGCCGAGGGTCATCAGGGTCACGATTTCGCACTTATCTATATAGAGGGTGAGCGGATGCTCGCCCGCGATAGGCGTCGGCAGGCGCTCGCCGCGCTCGTTGACGGCTTCCACCTCGAAAGTCAGGGGACGTCCGGCGTTGGTGAGCTTGGGGTGGTAGGGCTTGTCCATTCGAGTGACGAGTGACGAGTGACGAGTGACGGGCGAGGAAGGCTTGCCTGCCCATTACTCATTACGCATTACCCATTACCCCCCTATATAGGACATCTCGATCTTCTGCAGCTTGACGGTTTGCGAGCTGCGGATCTCGGAGTAGCGATCAGTGCGCTTCGACCAGATGCCGGTGACGGTCTTGATGATCTCATCGTCGGACGCCCCGTCGCGCAGCAGCGCGCGCAAGTCATGGCCTTCGGTAGCGAACAAGCAGGTATAGAGCTTGCCCTCGGTGGACAGCCGGGCGCGGGTGCAGTCGCGGCAGAAAGCCTGCGTGACGGACGCGATCACGCCGATCTCGCCGCCGCCATCGCGATAGCGCCAGCGCTCCGCGACCTCGCCGGTGTAGTTGGGATCGACCTGCTCGAGCGGCATCTCGCGGGAGATCATTTCCACGATCTCGCGCGCGCTGACGACGTCGTCCATGCGCCAGCCGTTGGTGTGCCCGACGTCCATGTACTCGATGAAGCGCAGGATATGGCCGCTGCCGTGGAAACGGCGCGCCATCGGCAGGATGCTGCCTTCGTTCTCGCCGCGCTTGACCACCATGTTGATCTTGATGGGCGCGAGCCCCGCGGCGGCGGCGGCGTCGATGCCTTCCAGCACCTTGGCAACGGGAAAATCGACGTCGTTCATGCGCCGGAACACCGCGTCGTCGAGCGAGTCCAGGCTGACGGTGATGCGCCCGAGTCCCGCCGCCTTGAGGGCTTCCGCCTTGCGCTTGAGCAGCGACGCGTTGGTGGTGAGCGTCAGGTCGAGGCCCGGGATCTTCGCGAGCAGGCCGATCAGTTGCTCCAGGTTGCGGCGCACGAGCGGCTCGCCGCCGGTCAGCCGCACTTTTTCGATGCCCAGCCCATGGAAGATGCGCGCAAGCCGGGCAATTTCCTCGAAGGTGAGGATCTCTTTGCGCTCGAGGAACTGATAGTCGGATCCGAAGACCTCTTTCGGCATGCAGTAGACGCAGCGGAAGTTGCAGCGGTCGGTGACCGAGATGCGCAGGTCGCGCAGCGGCCGGCCCAGGCGGTCATCCAGGCGCCTTTCGCTTGCTGGAACAGGGTCTGAAGGTCGGCTCATTTCAGGTCGGGGGTACGACAGTTTCCACCTGTTGATTATCCCAAAGCAGCTGCCCCGGCGGCAAGGAAAACACTGTCGGTAAATCAGGTATTTGCGAGTGTTTCCTATTGCGTGCTGCCGGACCGTGGCGCACAATCGCGCCCATGAACGAAACTGCCGGCCCAGCCCGCACGGCGCCGTACCGCCTCGCGGTCATCATGGAGCGGATCAAGCTCGCCAATCGCTGGGCGACCGAGCGCTGGGAAGCCAGGGGAGTCGTGCGCGATGTGACGCCGGCCGGCGGCGGCGAGCGGGTCATCGTCGCCGATGAGCGTATGACGCAAATCCTGTTCCCGGGGTTCCTGCTGCAACTGCAGCCCGATGAGGCCGAAGGCTATATCTACAACATCACGTCACCACACCCGAAGGTGTTCGTGATGTGGCGCATGCACGACGAAATTGCGACGCCCGAGCGGGTGACGGTGAGCTACCACGAAGGCGCGCGCTGGATGGATTCGGAAGAGAACGTGGGCGGGGTCGCGCTGCCGCTGGACCTGGTGCCGTGGATAGCCGAATTCGCCGCCGCGCACTACAAGCCGGAGGAGCCAAAGAAGAAGCGCTACGCGAGCAGCAAGGACAAGGGCGTGGCTTCGCACCGCGACGGCACGTCGTGACCGCTGGACGTGAAGGCATGACGACCCGGGACGACAGCAAGGAAGCTTTTCTCGAGCGCTGGTCGCGCATGAAGCAGGAGGCGAAGGACCCGCCGCCTGAGAAAGCGCCGGAAAAGGCGGTCGATCCCAAGGCGCCGCCGCCGGAGCTGCCGCCGGTCGACAAGCTCACCATCGATTCCGATTTCCGCGCCTTTTTTCATCCCAAGGTGGGCGAGGACGTGCGCCGCGCGGCGCTGAAGAAGCTGTTCAGCGATCCGCGCTTCAACGTGATGGACGGGCTTGACGTCTACATAGACGACTACAGCAAGAACGAGCCGATACCGCCCGAGATGATGGCCGGCCTGCGGCAGGCGCAGAACATTCTGCAGTGGGCGAAGGAAGACGCCGAGGAACGCAAGAGAAAGGAACTGGAGCAGGCGGCGGCGCAACAAGAGCTCGAGTCGCCGGTTGCGCCCGCCGCGCAACCAGGGCCGCAGGCCGCCACGCCGGAAGCGGCGCCGGCCCTTCCCAACGACGCCGGCGGGCAAGCCAAGTCGTAGCGCCCCGGGGCGCTTTTCGCTACGCTTCGCGATTTCCCGGCACCCGTGAAACCTGGCAGGCCCTGGTAAATGGCCAAGGACAAGCTCATCTGCAACTGCAACCGCACCATGCCGCTCGACGGCAAGGCGGTCGGGCGCGCGCTCAAGTTGGACACGACGCCGCAAGTGCACAGCGAGCTGTGCCGCCGACATCTGGCGGCGTTCGAGGCCGCGGTGAAGAACGGCAACGACCTGGTAGTCGCCTGTACGCAGGAAGCGCCGCTGTTCAGCGAGCTGCACGGCGAGCTCAAGGGCAGCGGGAACATCCAGTTCGTCAACATCCGCGAGGCCGCCGGCTGGTCGGCTGAGGGGCAGGCTGCGACACCGAAGATCGCGGCGCTGCTAGCGCTCGCCGACCTGCCCGAGCCCGAGCCCGTTCCGGTGGTGTCATACCGCTCCGGCGGCAGCTTGCTGATCATCGGGCCGGGCGCGGCCGCCCTGCAGTGGGCCGAGCGCCTGTCCGAGCAGCTCGCGGTCAACGTGCTGATAACCGGGGACGGGAAGCACGAGCTGCCTTCGACGCGGCGCTATCCCGTATTTTCCGGAAGGCCGGGGCCGGTTACCGGCTATCTCGGCGCATTCCAGGTGACGTGGGAGCAGGCGAACCCGATCGACCTCGAAGCCTGTACGCGCTGCAATGCCTGCATCCGCGCCTGTCCGGAACAGGCGATCGATTTCTCGTACCAGATCGATCTCGAGAAGTGCAAGGCCCATCGCGAGTGCGTCAAGGCCTGCGGAGAGGTCCGCGCGATCGATTTCGAGCGCAAGGAGCCGCAACGCGGCGACACATTCGACTTGATTCTCGATTTGTCGCGCCAGCCGCTGATCACATCGGAGCAGCCGCCGCAGGGCTACTTCGCCCCGGGGCCCGATCCGCTCGAGCAGGCGCTCACGGTGCAGCAACTCGCTCAGCTCGTCGGCGAGTTCGAGAAGCCGAAGTACTTCGAGTACAAGGAGAAGATCTGCGCGCATGCCCGCTCCGAGATCACCGGCTGCACTAAATGCATCGACGTTTGCTCGACGCGGGCGATCTCGAGCGACCTCGAGGGGAACCGTGTCAAGGTCGAGCCCCACCTGTGCATGGGCTGCGGCGGCTGCGCGACGGTATGTCCCTCAGGCGCGATGACGTATGCCTATCCGCGGGTGTCGGACATGGGCGTGCGGATCAAGGCGGTGCTGCAGACCTACCGCGAAGCCGGCGGCGAGGGCGCCTGCCTGCTTTTCCACAACACCACCGACGGCCGCGAGCTTGTCGCGCGTCTTGCGCGACGCGGGAAAGGTTTGCCGGCCCGCGTGATCCCGCTGGAGGTGTTCCACGTCGCGTCGCTGGGGCTCGACTTGATGCTGGGCAGCATCGCCCTGGGCGCCGCGCGGTTCGTGGTGCTTTCGACCGGGTCGGAACCTTCCGGCTATCACGATGCGCTCGAGCGCCAGATGCGCCTCGCGCAGGAAATCATGAGCGGGCTGGGCGTGGGCGAGGGGCGCTTCGAATTGATCCGGGCTAGCGACCCGGGCCGGCTGGAAGCGGCGGTATGGGCCGCCGGCACCCTCCGCACGCTGTCTCCGGCGACCTTCAACCTGGCCAACGAGAAGCGGGCCACTCTGGATTTCGCGTTCGATCACCTGCTCCGCCACGCCCCGGTGCCCAAGGAGGAGATTCCGCTCCCGGTGGATGCTCCATATGGTGCCGTCGTCGTGGACAAGCAGAAATGCACGATGTGCCTCGCCTGCGTGGGGGCCTGTCCGGAAGGCGCGCTGATCGACGCCAAGGACAAGCCCCAGTTGCGGTTCATCGAAAGAAACTGCGTGCAGTGCGGGCTGTGCGTGAAGACCTGTCCCGAGGACGCGATCTCGCTGCAGCCACGGCTGCTGCTTACTTCCGCTGCCACCCAGCCGGTAGTGGTGAACGAGGACAAGGTGTTCGCCTGCGTGCGCTGCGGCAAGCCGTTTGCCAACCAGCGCATCATCGACAACATGCTCGGCAAGCTGACGACTCACTCGATGTTCCAGGAGCCGGGGGCGCTGCGGCGCCTGCAGATGTGTGCGGATTGCCGGGTGACGGACATGTTCGAGAAAGGGAACGATGCGACGATATTCGACGTGACCGGCAGGAAGGGGACTTGAATTGAGTGAGCCGGCTCCGCATCGTGCGCTGGACGGCGAGGACGTCGCCCGCGCCAACCTGTATGGCCTGATCAGCCGGCTCTTTTACGCGCCGCCCGATCCCAACCTGCTCGCGGAGATCAGCCGTAGTCAGGGCGGGGAAGAAGCGGGAGAGAGCGGCGGACTCGTGGCGGCGTGGCGCGGCTTGCAGGAAGCCTGCCGCAGCGCGTACCCGGCAGTCGTGAGGCAGGAGTACGACGCGCTGTTCGTAGGGACGGGCAAGTCGGAAGTGACGCCGTACCTTTCGGGCTACGCCGAGCCCACGACGCCCGACCGTCACCTGGTCCGTTTGCGCGAGCAGCTCGACGCCTGGGGCCTTGCTCGCCGCGAGGGGGTGGGGGAGGTGGAGGACCACATCTCGGGGATCGCCGACGTCATGCGGTGGTTGATCGAAAACCAGCGCCCGCTCGTGGAGCAGCAGCAGTTCTTTGAAAACTTTGCCTACCGCGGCGCCGTCGCTTTCTGTGCTGCGGTGCAAAAATCCCCTTCCGCCAGTTTTTACAAGCCTGTAGCTGCGCTGGCAGCGTCCTTCTTCGACATCGAAAGGGCTGCGTTCGAGATGGAGGATACAGCTACTTGAGAATGAATCGCATTAACAGGGGTTTTTTGTGTTAGGAGAAATTCCCATTCTCGTTTTGGGCCCGCTTTTTCTTGATTTGCACTGGCATAGGGCGTAACTTTTCACTGTTGAAAGTGATCGCTACATAAGAAGGAGGCTGTGATATGAAAACCTCATCTTCCAGGCTGTCCCGTCGTAATTTCCTGCTGGGTGTCGGTGCCGGTGGCGTGGCCACAGCGGCGGCTGTCGCCAGCAAGAGTCCCAAGGCGCAGCCCAAGAAGCCCGAGGCCATGAGCGGCTCGAAGGGCTATCACGTGACGGAGCACATCCGCAAGTACTACAGCACGACCAAAGTCTGAGGGGGCACGCCATGTTGCTGACGAGAAAATCCACGGACCATTCCACCGCGCAAAGCCGGCTCGCCCGCTCAGTTTCCGGGATGCTCGGCCGGACCATAGATCGCCGCGCTTTCCTG
>DATFVY010000320.1:0-2361 GCA_035259925.1 Burkholderiales bacterium | reverse complement strand
GTTGAACATTTGCCCCGCTTCGGACCGGAGCGCCGGATGCGCCGGGTCCATCTCGCGCTGTCCGTGCTTGCGAAAGTAGCGGATCAGCTCCGCGGTTTCCGCCTCGCCGGGCGCCTGCACGTTGTCCATCATCTCCCTCATCAGCGCGCCCAGGTTTCCCCGGCCCTCCATGCGCCACACCATGCGCACCACGGTGGCGGTCCACCGGTCGGGCGTGTGCATCTGCGGGTTGGGCAGGTAATGGCACTGCACGCAGTAGCGCGCCGTGAGCCGCGCCCCTTCAGAGTCGGGCTGCGGCAGGCCGCGCGGCTCGATGGAGGGCGGGAGTATGCGCTCGAGCATGTTGCCGTGCGGGCTCTTCGACCACAGGTACTTCGCGCGCGCCACTTCGGGCGCAGTCTGCGCGATAGCGGCGGGCGCGGCGAGCCACGCGAACAGCAGCAGCGGCAGATATTTCCGGTGGTCCATGCGGCGATTCGGGCCTTCGGCCGAATCATAGCGCAGGAGGCTCAACGCACGAACCAGGCAAGACCCTGCAGCGTAAGAAGCAAGCCCATCGCGAGCAGGACGCGCTTGAGCAGCCGATTGAAGGTTTCGGCGGAGAACAGCCGCTGGATGCGCGTCCCGACGAAATGCCCGCCGAGCGCTACCAGCGTGAGAGGGATGTTGGCGAGCCCTGCGGCCACGCTGATCTCGCCCGCCGCGCCGAGCGTGATTGCCTGTACCGAGCGGCCGATGAAGAAGCAATAGTTCATGGTCTGCGTCATGACCGTCACGGACTCGCCGAGCAGCAGGAAGTAGACCAGCAGCACCGGCAGGGAATTGTTGACGGTGCCGGAAAAGAATCCGCCGGTCACTCCGAAGACGGACGTCGAGAGGCGGCGATGGCGCGTGAGCCACGCCCAGTCGAGGCGCGCGAGCCGCTCCTGGTAGAGATAGGCGAAGATCACCGCGGCGAGCAGCAGCCGCAACGGCTCGGTCGGCGCGAAGATCACGACCTGGGCGCCCAGGAAGGAGCCGATGATCACGTAGATTGCCAGGTGCCAGTAGCGGCCGAGGCTCTGGCCCCAGTTGCCGCCGCGCACGATGCTCGTAAGGTTCAGCGTGAGCGTCGGCAGCATGTTCAGCACGATCGCGGTCTTGATGTCGGTGACCAGCACCGTGACGGGTGTGGCGATGACGGGAAAGCCGAAGCCGAACATGCCCTGCAGCATTCCCGCCGCCAGCATGGTGGCGTAGATGACTGCCCATACCCACCAGGCCAGTGCCAGATCTTCCATCACAGGGCCTGGCGCTTGTCGCCGGCGGCAAAGCCCAGCAGGGCTGACGGGGCGCCCCGCCCGAAGGCGATCACCTTGAAGAACTCACCCATTTCGGCAGGCGACAGCAGCTTCTGCGCCTGTGCGGCCAGCGGCGTGTAGGCCGCCGCGTCGGAGGCGGGGGTTTCGGCGAGCAGGTCCGTAATACCGCAGTTCACCAGGAATTGCGCCTGGTTGGTGTATCCCAGGAGTTCCAGGCCCGCTTCACGCCCTGCCTCCGCGACCGCCGTGAAATCGATGTGAGACGTGATGTCCTGCAGGCCCGGCAGGAAGAAAGGATCGTCGTGTGCCCGGTGCCGGTAATGGCACATGAGCGTGCCGCGGGCGCGCTGCGGGTGGTAGTACTCGCGGCGCGGGAAGCCGTAGTCGATGAACAAGGCCGCGCCACGCGTGAGGACGCGGCCGAGGCTCTGGATGAACGCGCGCGCGACGAACTGCGCTTCACTTCGATAACCCTCGGCCGGAAAGCACGACGGATCGGGCACGCCGGGCGGAGATGATGGCGGGCGGGCCTCCCATCCGAAGCCGCCGTCTCTCACCGCGACGCCGAGCTCGACGACGCCCGTGCTGCGGCGCTCGAATACATGCACGGGCATGGCGTCCAGTACCTCGTTGCCGATTACCGTTCCGCCGAACGACGGCGGCAGCTGGTTGAGCCATGCCACGCGCTCGATCAAGTGCGGGGCGCGCGCGGCGAGCGTGTCGCGGCTGCGATCGCGCAGATCGGGAGAGAGCTCCAGTATCAGGTAGCGCGCGGGCGCGCATCCGAGCCGCTCCAGCTCGAGCAGGAGATCGGCCGCGAGCGCGCCGCTGCCGGCACCGATCTCGAGGATGTCGCCGCGCCCGAGTTGCTGCAGCTGCCGAGCCAGCGCGCGGCCGAAGAGCGGGGAGATCTCCGGCGCGGTGACGAAATCGCCGTCCTTCCCCAGCTTGCGCGCGCCGGCCATGTAATAACCGAGCCCCGGAGCATAGAGCGCGAGCTCCATGTAGCGCGCGAAGGAGAGCCAGCCGCCGCCGTGCTCGATCTCGGCCGCGATATGGC
>DATFVY010000319.1:0-4465 GCA_035259925.1 Burkholderiales bacterium | reverse complement strand
CGCGCGACTATCTAGCCGATCCCACGCTGTTGCTGGTGCAATCGCGCACCGACTGGGTGCGCACGGCGGCGCTGAAATTGTCCTACCGGCCGCTGCGCTCGGTCACGCTGGACATGCTGCTGGGCCGCCAGACGCGCTCGTCGACGTTCCCGCTCGCTGATTACGAAGTCGATATCGCGCACGTCGCCGTGCGCATCGGAATCTAGCGGGGAAAGCGGCCGCGCCCGGACGCGCAAAAAAAAAGCCCGGTGATCAAGATCACCGGGCCATGTAGATGTCACAGGGGAGGGTGAGGAAGACATCTACGCGCTCCATCATAGGCGCTCGCAGTGCGGTTCTCTATCGCTGGCGAGCGATTTTTTTGTGGCGGAGGAGCGATCTACGGTAGTTGTGCAGCTACAAGCTCGCCCCACCGGGGCGCCAGCGGGGGTAGTCCCATCGGGGCATGCCCGGCTGCCGCGCCAGCAAACCCGTGTAACGGTGCGCGGATACTTTGACCGCATCGAGAGCAACGCACAGCGCGCCGGCTCTCCGGGGACAGGATGAATCCGCTCAAGATGCTGCTGCTGGTGATCGTATCCGCCGCACTGGCGTGCTCCGCGTTTGCCAGCGAGGGACAGGCCGACACGCCTGCCGCGGCCGCGGGGACGCTGGCGGAGGCGGATGACGCTCCAGGAGCTGCGATGCTCGCCGCGGCTGTGCTGGTGACCGAACTCGACGCGCCCGCCGCGGCGCGCTACCGCCTGGCGGGCGCCGCCGCGGTCCAGTACGCGGCGGCCGACGGCAGCCGCATCAGTGCCAGGGCTGCTGCCACTACGGGCGGCGGCACCGCGCCGGGAACAGGACTTCCCTCCATGCCGGAGCCCGCGGATTGGATGCAGTTGCTGTGCGGTCTCGTGGTTGCGGGGTTCATAGCCCGGCGCAGAACGGG
This sequence comes from Burkholderiales bacterium, assembly GCA_035259925.1. Taxonomy (GTDB): domain Bacteria; phylum Pseudomonadota; class Gammaproteobacteria; order Burkholderiales; family SG8-41; genus SG8-41. Next base: position 3,534 of record DATFVY010000319.1, on the reverse strand, counting down.
CCTCGTGGCGGATTGAGCACCGTCGCGCGCGTCCGGGTGCGAGCCGCGTGGCCGCTGCGCGTGCGCAGCCCGAACGGGAGCATAGCGACGTGACCCGGCAATTTACGATACGAGCGTTATTGTCGTCACCTTCCTTGTTGCTGCCGGCGGCGCGGCGCGTCGCGCTGGCGGGAGCCGTGCTGACGGTATTCGCGGCTCCGGGCCACGCCCAGCCGTCGCGCGAAACCCTCGGCGCTGGCGATACCGTGCGCATAACCGTCTTCCAGAACCCCGACCTCACCACCGAGGCGCGCATCTCCGAGCGCGGCACGGTCCAGTTTCCCCTGGTCGGCGAAGTCCCGCTGAGCGGGCGCACCCCCGCGGATGCAGCCGCCCGCATCGCCGCGCAGCTGAAGAAGGGCGACTTCATGAAGAATCCGCAGGTGACGGTTGCCGTGCTCCAGGTGCGCAGCCGGCAGGTGTCGGTGCTGGGGCAGGTCGCGCGTCCCGGCCGCTACGCGCTCGACGATACCAGCTCCCGGCTGACGGACGTCCTCGCGCTGGCCGGAGGCATCACGCCCACCGGAGACGACAGCGTCACGGTGTTGGTCACGCGCAACGGCACGCAGGAGCGGCTTCAGGTCGACGTGGCGCGCATGTACCGCAGCGGCGACCTGTCGTCGAACATCGAAGTGCAGAACGGGGACACGGTATTCGTGCAACGCGCGCCCGTCTTCTATATCTATGGCGAGGTGCAGCGGGCGGGCGCCTACCGCCTGGAGCCCGACATGTCCGTGATGCACGCGCTGTCGCTGGGGGGCGGGCTGACCCCGCGCGGGACCGAGCGCGGCCTCATGGTGCATCGCCGGGCGCCAGACGGAAGTGTGCAGAGGCTCGAAGCAAAATTGACCGATACCCTGCGCCCCGATGACGTGGTCTATGTCAAGGAAAGCCTGTTCTAGCGGCCGCCCGACAGCATGAACCTGGAACTTTTCATCTCTGCATTGCGCGCGCGCATGACCGTGTTCGTGAGCGTGCTCCTGGCCACCGTCCTCGCCGCCGCAGTGGTCAGCCTGCTGCTGCCGAAAACCTACCGCGCCACGACCTTGCTGGTGGCTGACGCCAAGGACGAGCAGTCCCTGAGCAACGTGCTGCGCCCGCTCATGGTCCCGCAGGAGCGCATGAATTACATGCAGACCCAGATCGACGTCATCACCAGCCCGCGGGTCGCGCGCAAGGTAGTGCAGGACCTCAATCTCGCCGAAAACCCGATGCGGCTGGCGGAGTTCAGGAAGGATACGGGCGGCGCCGGATCGATCGAGGACTGGCTGGGCCAGGACCTGCTCAGGCGGCTCAAGGTGGAGACCTCGCAGAGCAGCATCGTCCAGGTCAGCTACTCCTCCCGCGACGCCGAGTTCTCCGCGACGGTCGCCAATGCCTTCGCCAAGGCCTATCTCGAAACGGTGCTCGAGCTGCGCGTGGAACCGACGCGGCAGGCGGCGCTCTGGTTCGACGAGCAGCTGAAGAGCCTGCGGGCAAACCTGGAGAACGCGCAGATCAAGCTGACGGACTATCACCGCAAGCAGGGCATCGTCTCGGCCGACGAGCGCCTTGACGTCGAGAATGCCCGCCTGGGCGAACTATCGAGCCAGCTCGTCAAGGCGCAGGACCAGACATTCGACTGGAAAACCCGCGTGCAGGAAGCGCGCGCGGCGCTCAAGCGGGGCGGCTCCCTGGACAAGCTGCCGGACGTCGTCAACAACCCGTACATCCAGAAGCTGAACTCGGAGCTGCTGCTGGGCGAGGCGAAGCTGCAGCAGATGGCCGCGGAGTACGGCGCCAACTATCCGGCCTACCAGCGCCAGCAGTCCGAAAACCGGGCCCTGCGCCAGCGGCTCGACGCCGAAATGAAGAAGATCGTGGCAGGCATGGAGAACTCGATGCGCCAGAGCGCCCAGCGTGAGGCCGAGCTGAAGGCGGCGATCGCGGCGCAACGCGCCCACCTGCTCGAAGACAAGGTCAACCGCAATGAGCTCGCGCTGCTGACGCGCAACGTGGAGACCGCCCAGCGGACCTACGAGACCGCCCTGCAGCGCGCCGTGGTGAGCCAGGTCGACAGCCGCGCCAGCCAGGCCAACGTCACGGTGCTCAATCCCGCGGTCGTGCCGGGCGAGCCCTACCGTCCCAGGATCGCTCTCAACATCGCGCTGTCGGTTGCCGTCGGCGCCATGCTCGGCATCGCGCTGGTCATATTGAGCGAGCTGCTAGACCGGCGCGTGCGCCTGAGCACGGACCTGGACCACGGTCTGGAGGTGCCCCTTCTCGTCGTCCTCGGTGGCCAAGCGTCCGCAGCGCCGTGGCTCGCAGGACCGGCCACCCCGGGCCGCGGCGCGCTGCCGGGCCCTGCCTGAGCCATGCCGGTGAAGCCCGAAAACGTGCTGCCGATCGAGGGGTCTGGCCGTGTCGTCGCGCGCCACGACCGCCGTCTCGGAGCGATACTTGCCGAGCACGGCAAGCTCGGCCCCGGGGACATCGAGCGCCTGCTGGTCCTGCAGCAGGGCGAGGGGATCCGCTTCGGCGAGGCGGCGCTGCGGGCGGGGTTGATCACCGAAAGCGACCTGCGCAGCGCGCTCGCGAGACAATTCGACTATCCCCATCTGCTGCCGGGCACCGGCGGCGTCAGCACCGAAATCGTCGTCGCCTACGAGCCGCTGCATCCGCGCGCCGAGGAGATGCGCGCGCTGCGCACGCAGCTGCAGATACGCTGGTCCAATGCCGGGGTCCGGCACCGCGTGCTCGCCATCGCGAGCCCCGGCCCCGGCGAAGGGCGCAGCTACGTGGCAGCGAGCCTGGCCGTCGCCTTCTCGCAGCTGGGCGAGCGCACGCTGCTGATCGACGCCGACCTGCGCTCTCCGCGCCAGCACCGTATTTTCGACGTTCCCGACCGCATCGGCCTGTCGGCGGTCCTTTCCGGCCGGGCCGATCGCGGCGCGGTCGTGCCGGTGTCGAGATTCGGGACGCTGTCGCTGCTGCCCTCGGGGGCGGTTCCGCCCAATCCGCAGGAGCTGTTGTCGCGCCATACGCTTGCTGCCCTGCTCGAGGAGCTGCGCGCCGATTTCGACGTCATCCTGTTCGACACGCCGCCGGCGAAGCAGTACGCGGATGCGCAGAGCGTGGCGTTCCGTGCCGGCAGCGTGATGGTGCTGGCCCGCAAGGACCACACCCGCCTCGCCGATACGAACGGCGTGATCCGGCACTTGAGGGATACGGGCGCCCGCGTCGTCGGTACCGTGCTCAACGTGTTCTGAGCGGCTGGAATGCTCCCGGTTTTCGAGCGGCGCCGGCGCGGTTCGGCGCGCCCATGACCATGGCTGCCATCTCCCCGAACGCCGCGCAACCAGAGGCAGGAATACGGACCCGGCTGTTCCCCGGGCTGGCGGAGCGGTGGCGCCGGTGGAGGGGGGACCGCTCTGCGTCCGGGCTGTCGGTGCCGGTGGGCATCGGGCTGCTCTGCATTTTCTGGGGATCCGCGGTCGCGGTCGGCGGGCTGAACGC
>DATFVY010000318.1:0-6886 GCA_035259925.1 Burkholderiales bacterium | reverse complement strand
TATACACTTTCCGCTCGCCCGGTATTTTCCGTCTGACAGGGGTCAGGCTTGCATCGCTCTGTATGCAGAGCTGCGTGCGGGCCTTGAAAAATGAATCTGCGCGTTGCCCTACAAGTTGTAGTCGCGGTCATTGCGAGCCTGCCGCTGATCGCAGTCGCGCAGCATTACCCGTCGCGCCCGGTCCGCGTTATCGTGCCTACTCCGCCGGGGGGCTCGATGGACGCGGTCGTGCGCCTCATCGGCGAGAACATGGCGAGATCGTTGGGGCAGCCGGTCGTGGTCGAGAACAGACCCGGCGCCGGGACCGTGGTCGGCGTCAACGCGGCGGCGAAAGCGGCGCCGGATGGATACACGCTGGTATGCGTCGCGACGAGCTTTGCCGCCAATCACACGCTCGTGGCCAAGCTGCCGTACGACAGCCGCAAGGATTTCCAGCCGGTGGCCTCGCTCACTCGCGAGCCCCATATCCTGGCGGCGCACCCCGCTGTTCCGGCGCGGGATCTGCGCCAGCTTCTGGCCTATGCCAGGGCCAACCCCGGCAAGCTCAGTTACGGCTCGCCCGGGAACGGGACCGGCCAGCACCTGGCTTTCGAGCTGCTGAAGAGCAATGCGCGAGTCGATATCCTGCACGTCCCGTACAGCGGTACTGTGGCGGCAATGGCCGATGTGATGAGCGGACAGGTCGACCTCGCCATGGGAAACCCCTTGACGTTCGTGCCGCAGGTTCGTGCGGGAAAGCTCAGGGGCCTGGCGGTGAGCTCGGTGCGGCGTTCGCCCATGGCCGCCGACATTCCCACCATTGCGGAACAGGGACTCCCTGGTTTCGAGACGTACGCCTGGTTCGGGCTGCTCGCGCCCGCCGGCGTGCCGGATGCGATCGTCTTCCGGCTCAACGGCGAGATCAGGCGGGTACTGGGGGACCCTGACGTGCGCAGCACCCTTGCCGGCGGGGGACAGGAGCCCATGCCGAGGACCCCCCAGGAGTACGGGAGATTCCTCGACGGCGAGATCGTCCGCTACGCGAAAGTCATCAAGGCAGCGAAGATCACCACGGATTGATGCAAGCAGCAGCGGTCCGTATCAAAATGGACGATACGGACCCTGATGTAGGTTAGGAAAGCGGTTGCCTGCCAGCCGGCAAAGTACGGATACGCGCGTCGCGGTCGTGACGGGCGCAAATCGCGGCATCGGCCTGGAAATCTGCCGCCAGCTTGCGCGGCGGGGTGGCCTGCGCGTCGTGCTCACGGCCCGCGACGAGGCCAAGGGTAAGGCGGCGACCGAAAAGCTGCGGGGCGACGGGCTGGAGGTCGATTTCCATGTTCTCGACGTTACCAGCGAAGCGAGCATTCGTGCGGTGGCGGGCTGGCTGGAAGCCACCTGCCAGCGCTGCGACGTGCTGGTCAACAACGCGGGCGTCATGGCCGACCCGCGCGGGTCGCGGGTGCTCGATTCCCGCCTGCAAACCTGGCGCGACACGCTGGCAACCAATTTGATCGGGCCGCTTCTACTGATCCAGGCGCTCGTGCCGCTCATGAAGAAGAACGGCTACGGGCGCATCGTGAATCTCTCGAGCGGGCAGGGTCAGCTTTCCGACATGGGTCCCGGCACGCCGGCTTACCGGGTGTCCAAGACCGCGCTCAACGCGCTGACTCGCACGCTGGCAGCCGATCTGACGGGCAGCGGGATACTGGTGAACTCGATGTGTCCGGGCTGGGTCAAGACCGACATGGGCGGCGCCAGCGCGCCGCGCACGGTGGAGCAGGGCGCCGACACCGCGGTATGGCTCGCGACGCTGCCCGATGGAGGGCCGAATGGAAGGTTCTTTCGGGATCGCAAGCCCATTGCCTGGTAAAGCGCGGCTCGCGAGCCGTGACTCGCGGGTTTACCCCCGTTGCGAAAACGCCACGTAGGGAGTGACTAACGCCTTGATTCGGCGTAAAGTTTCTTCCCCGCCTTGGGAAATGGCCGAAGTGTTTGTGGTATAGTATTGATTAGTAAAGAATTTGTTGGAGAGGAGTGCAACCATGAAGCGCATCGTACTCGCGGCAATCATCGCGGCGCTGCCCTCCGCGACCGTGTACGGCCAAGCCCCGCAGGGTGACAAGCCCGCTGTCGTTCCTCCGGCGCCGGCCATGAAGGAAGAGGCCAAGCCGGCTGCGCCGCAGAAGGAAGTGGCTGCGCCGCAGAAGGAAATGGCTGCGCCGCAGAAGGAAATCACCGTCGTGCAGGGCCCCGGACAGTCGGCGGTGAAGGAGGATGCGCGGCACTGCCTCGAGCACGGGGACAATACCGACATCATCAAGTGCGCCGAGCCGTATCTCCCGGCCAAGAGGAAGTAGCGGCGTGACCAGTGACAGGTGAGGGGTCACCAGTCGCTACCCGGTTCGCTCCTGACGCGCTGTACAAGAAAATCCCCGCCGCGTGGCGGGGATTCTTGTTTGAGGCAGCTCCTGTTAGATGTTCAGGATCTTCTTCGCCTTGCCCAGCGCCGCCATGGACTCGGAGTGCTTCCCTTCCTTGTGCAGCTTTTCGCCCTCGGCGCGGTATTTCTTGACCTCGGCCATCTGCGCCTCGGACAGCTTGGCTTTCGGCAGGGCCGCGTCGATAGCCTTCCATTCGTTCGGGCAGTTATTAGCGTAGGCGACTCCGCTCGCGAGGACGACAGCAACGGCTGCGAGAGTGGTGCGGATCTTCATGCAGTTCTCCTTTGTTGGACGTCGATAGTGACAGCCGGGTGACCGGGTCGGTGCCATTCTACGTGCCCGGCTGCCACCGATGCGCTTCCCGCGGCCCGCAGGTAGAATTCCCTGCTACTACAGAGCGTTGGCATACGCATCATGGCTTCCCGACAGCTAACACAAACGCCCGAGGGGCTATTCCCGCTGACACGGAAAAGCATCGCTGAAGGGCTGGCACGCCCCGCCCCGGGTCGTGAGCCGAATGACCTACACGCCATCACGCTGAAGGAAGGCGAGCGGGTAACCGAGGCCGCAGTACTGGTGCCGCTCATCAATCGCCCGGGCGAGGTGCACCTGCTGCTGACGCAGCGCACTGCGCACCTGGACGACCACGCCGGCCAGATCAGCTTTCCCGGAGGGCGCGTGGAAGCCGGTGATTCCGGCCGGGAGGAGACGGCCTTGCGGGAAACCGAGGAGGAGGTCGGGCTCCCGCGCGCGGCCGTCACGGTGCTGGGCCGGCTGCCCAACTACGAAATTCCGTCCGGCTTCCGGATCACGCCGGTGGTGGGCTGGATCGAGCCGCCGTTCACGCTGAAGCCCGACCCCTTCGAGGTGGCAGGGGTCTTCGAGGCGCCGCTCGAGCATTTCCTGGATGCCGCGCGCTACCAGCGCCGCCAATTTCGCTTCCGCGGGCGGCATCGCCACTACCTGGCGATTCCCTATGAGGGACGCTACATCTGGGGCGCCACGGCGGGGATGCTCTACGACCTTTGCCGCATGCTGCGCGGCTGAGACCGCAGGAAGCCGCGGGCTGACCACTGTTGTTGATCTGATCCTGTAAATTCTGTAATTCGTGTCTATCATTTCTTCGCTCGCCACGAAGGGCACAGGGCTTGTGGCCGGTTCGGCAGGGGACAGAAATTGCAGAACGAGAAGCGGCCGAAGGTCGGGCTGATCATGACCGGTGGCGGCGCGCGCGCCGCCTACCAGGTCGGGGTGTTGCGGGCGGTCTCCGAGCTCCTGCCCGCCGACGTGCGCACGCCGTTTCCCATCATCTGCGGCACATCGGCCGGCGCCATCAACGCGGCGGTGCTGGCCGTGGACGCGGGCGACTTCCGGCGCGGCGTGCGGCGGCTGATGACGGTGTGGAAGAACTTCCGCGTGCATCACGTGTACCGCGCCGATCCGTGGGGAGCGTTCTCCAACAGCCTGCGCTGGGTCCTGACGGTGATGACGGGCGGCCTGTTCGTGCGCCAGCCGGTCTCGCTGCTCGACAATTCGCCGCTCGGCAAGTTGCTGACGCAGCATCTCGATTTTGATGCGATACGGCGCGCGATTGACAGCGGCCAGCTCACCGCCTTCAGCATCACGTGCTCCGGCTACACCTCGGGCCAGTCGGTGACGTTCTACCAGGGCGGACCCGGCCTCGAGCCCTGGCAGCGCGCGCGCCGGATCGGCGTGCCCATGCCGATCACGGTCGATCACCTGCTTGCCTCCAGCGCGCTGCCGTTCATCTTTCCGCCAAAGCAGCTCAACCGCGAGTACTTCGGCGACGGCTCCATGCGGCAGATTGCTCCGGTCAGCCCCGCCCTGCATCTCGGAGCGGACCGCCTGCTCGTGATCGGCGTGGGGCGGCAATTGCAGGTGAAGCCGGATCGCGTGGTGGCCGAGGCCTATCCCTCATTGGCGCAGATCGCGGGCCACGCGCTGAACAGCATTTTCCTCGACAGCCTGGAGGTCGATCTGGAGCGCCTGCAGCGCATCAACCGCACCATCGAAATGATTCCGGCGGACGTGCTCGAGCGCAACCGCTATCCCCTGCGCAAGGTGGACTTCCGGGTGCTCTCACCGAGCGAGGAGCTGGAGCCCATCGCGGTCACGCACGCCGGGGAGCTGCCGCGGAGCATTCGCATCCTGCTGGGCACGGTCGGCGGGATGCGCCGCAGCGGCGCAAACCTGCTGTCGTACCTGCTGTTCGAGCGGTCCTACTGCCGGGCGCTCATCCGGCTCGGCTACAAGGACACCATGGAGCGCAAGGACGACCTGGTGTCGTTCCTCGGCTATTGAAGGACCGGCACAGAGGGCGGCCCGGGCGTGAACGATCAGGCGCGGGCCGGCTCTAATCCACGGGACCTGTTGCCATGCACGGCGATCAACGGTATAAGTGACATCAACCGGGTCGCGCTGCGCCCGGTCGACCGGGTATCAAAGATCCCGATGCCGGTGAACTTGGCGGCTTCCAACTGAATTCCCTGACATAAGCGGTAGGTTGCGGGCCGTATCGCGACACCGTAGTGCGGGTAGGGCCGCCGGGATGTCGCAGAGCAAACATCATCTATGAGCCGGGCTTTTACCAAAGAGAGCACCGATGACCTGGTGGCGGGCGAGTTGCCCGAGCGCCCCTTGCCCGTGCACGCCAACTACGTGACGCCGTTCGGCCTCGAGCAGCTGCAGGCGCGGGCGCGGGAGCTCCAGGAGCAGCACGAGAAGCTCGCGGGCGACTCGGCCGAGGGTTCGCTCGCCAAGCAGAAACTGCGCGAGGTTGAGCGCGACCAGCGCTACATCAAGGCGCAGCTCGATCGCGCGGTCGTCGTGGATCCGGGCGGGCAGCCGCGCGACGAGGTGCATTTCGGCGCGACGGTGAAAATGCTGGACGAGGACGGCAAGGAGCTGCGCTTTACTCTGGTCGGGGATGACGAAGCCGACGTCGCGGCGGGCAAGATCAGCTGGGCGTCCCCGCTCGCCAAGGCCATGATCGGAGCCCGCGTCGGTGATACGGTCAAATGGCGCCGTCCGGCCGGAGAAGCGGACATCGAGATCGTGGAGATCCGCTACCCCAAGAAGCAGTGACCGGTGATCTGTGACCAGTGACTGGTAGCTTCCTGTTCTTGCGCAATCCGGGCCGTTCTTCTGCCTGGTTTTAGTCGGGGTCCTGGTCACAGGTCACAGGTCACAGCTCACGCCCCATGACGTTTCTATCCCTGCTCGCGGCGCTGCTACTGGAGCAGGTGCGGCCGCCACGCGCACACGGCGACATACACCGGTGGTTCCGCCACTTCGCGGCGGGGGTGGAGGACCGCCTCGACGGCGGGCTTTACCAGCACGGCATGGTCAGCTGGGCGGTGGTGCTCGTGCCGTTGCTCGTGGTGGCGGCCGGGCTGTATCACCTGCTCCTGGACCTGGGCGTTGTCGCTGCGTGGCTGTGGAACGTGGTGGTGCTTCACCTCACCGTGCGCTTCAGCCAGTTCAGCCACCCGGTGAACGAAATCCAGGCTGCACTGCGCGCGGGCGACGTGCCTGCTGCGCGCGACCGGCTTGAACGATGGTGCGGGGAGCGCGCGCACGACCTCACCGCCAACGAAATCGCGCGCGTGGCGATCGAGCACGGACTGCTCGCGGCGCACCGTCAGGCGTTCGCTGCCATTGCCTGGTTCGCGGCTCTGGGTCCGGCGGGCGCGGTCCTTTACCGCGGCTCCGCGCTGCTGGCGGAGCAATGGGGCACGCACGGCCAGGCCGGAAGCTTCGGGCTGTTCGCGGCGCGGGTGTTCTACTGGCTGGACTGGGTTCCGGCCCGGCTCACCGCGGTGACGCTCGCCATCGTCGGTAACTTCGAAGACGCCATCTACTGCTGGCGCGAACAGGCGGCGGGGTGGACCAGCCACGCCCGGGAAATAATCCTGGCGAGCGCGGGCGGGGCATTGGGCGTCGTGCTGGGCGGTCCGATCCAGCAATCCGGCGGCCTGCAACTGCGCCCCGAGGCCGGCCTGGGCGAGGAAGCCGATGCCGACGCGCTGGAGAGCGCGCTGCGCCTGATCTGGCGATCGCTCGCGGTCTGGATGTTCCTGATACTCCTGGCTACTCTGGCGTACTGGCTGGGCTAGCCAGGAATACCCTCACGGCTCTCTCTCGCGAACGAGTCCGCGATAGGACTCCAGGCGGCCGTCGCTGATTTCTCCCCGATCGCGCGCGGCCGCGATCGCGCACCCCGGTTCCGCCATGTGGCGACAATCGCGGAAGCGGCATTGGCCGAGCCATCCGCGGAATTCGACAAAGGCGTGCGCGAGCTCCGGCGGGTCCAGGTGCCGCAGGCCGAATTCCTGCATCCCGGGGGAATCGATGATGTCGCTGTTGCGGTCCAGGTGGTAGAGCCGCGCGTGGGTGGTGGTGTGGCGCCCGGAGTCGAGCGCCGCCGAGACCTCCGCAACCCG
>DATFVY010000317.1:0-2280 GCA_035259925.1 Burkholderiales bacterium | reverse complement strand
TCGGCGCTGCTCTCCGCCCAGCGCGCGGAGGAGATCGGGCTTGCCCGCGACCGCATCATCCTCTCCGCCAAGGTGTCGGCGGTGCAGGACCTGATCGCGGTCTACCAGGACCTCGCGGACCGCTCGGACTACGCGCTCCATCTCGGCCTCACCGAGGCCGGCATGGGCTCAAAGGGCATAGTCGCCTCCTCGGCGGCGCTCGGCGTCCTCCTCCAGCAGGGCATCGGCGACACCATCCGCATCTCGCTCACGCCCGAGCCCGGCGGCGACCGCACGCTCGAGGTGAAGGTGGCGCAGGAGATCCTGCAGACCATGGGCTTCCGCGTGTTCGTGCCGCTGGTCGCAGCCTGCCCGGGCTGCGGGCGCACGACCTCGACTACGTTCCAGGAGCTCGCCCGCGACATCCAGGGCTTCATCCACGAATCCATGCCGGAGTGGAAGCGACGCTATCCCGGCGTGGAGGCGCTCAACGTCGCGGTGATGGGCTGCATCGTCAACGGGCCGGGCGAGAGCAAGCATGCCGACATCGGCATTTCGCTGCCCGGCACCGGCGAGCAGCCGGCGGCGCCGGTGTTCATCGATGGCAAGAAGGTCGTCACCCTGCGCGGCGCGACGGTCGCCGCCGAGTTCAAGCAGATGGTGATCGACTATATCGAGCGCCGCTTCGGGCAGGGCGGCGCCGGACGCACGGCGGCGGAATAGCTCGCCCGCCGCCGGAGCGAGAGCCTTACTTCATCCCGAAATGGGGGGCGAGATGCGCTGCTGTTCCGGCGGCTGCGCAGCGGGCGCGATTTCCGCGAGCATCCCGATGATTCCCATCAGCAGGCAAAGGAGCCAGACCTTTTCCATATGCGGAGCGCCCTCGAACCCATCCTACCCACCCCGACACCTACAACGGGATCGCGGCGGTACGGGTTCCACGCCGTGGCACGGGGGCGTAAAATTTGCGTAGTTTTTTAGGCGGCCATGCGGCCGCGGACATTAAGCATAATCAGCGGTAATTTTCCTCGCGTTACTCGAATCAATGATGTCACCACCGATCGCCCGGGCGGTGCCGCGCCGGTATCTCGGTAGCCATGGAAACGCGGGGTCGGAACTCGGGCGTCAGATCGCGCTTGCTGCGATGTTCACCATCAAGGCGAGCAGCGCGACGTTGAAGAAGAACGACACGACGCCGTGGGCGATCACGGTGCGACGGATCGTGCGCGACGCGACCGCCACGTCGGACACCTGCGAGGTCATGCCGATCACGAAGGAGAAATAGACGAAGTCCCAGTAGTCGGGCGGCTCGTCGCCGGGAAAATTCAGCCCGCTCTGCTTGGCGCCGAACTCGCCGTAATAGTCGTGGGCGTAGTGCAGGGCGAAGATCGTGTGAATGAATATCCAGGACAGCACGATGGTGGTCATCGCCAGCGCCAGCTCGAACCCGGCGCGCGCATGCTCTCCGGTGCCGTGCAACTCCACCACGATGGCGCCGAGGCTCGCCAGCGCGGCGAAGACCGTGAGCACGAGGATGCCCATCCGCCCTTCATCCTCGCGCGCGGCGTGGCTGCGAATTTTCTCGATGTTACAGCGTGCGATCAGGACGTAGACCAGGAGCAGGTAGAGCGCGACGCCGGCGCTCCAACCGACGAGCGACCGCGTCGTCGCCCACCAGTGCGAGGGCAACAGGACGGCGACCGCGACGCCGAAGACGATCGCGCCCATGAGCCGCGGACGGGCGTGCATCACGCGCAGCAAATAGGGCAGGCGGGGTGGCCGGGGCGGTCGGGCTACTTGCTTGGCCATGGCATGCAGCCCATCGCCGCGACGGCGTGCATTCACGCCGCCTTGGGCGGCAGGTTCGCCTGCTCGGCTGCGTAGACCTCGTCCATGCGCGGCGCCATGCCGTGCCGCGCGAGCGCCTCGGCGAACAGGCGACGAACCAGCGGATGCTCGTCGGCATAGTCAATCTGCGTTCCGCCCAGCCGCCGCGAGATCCAGGAGATCGGCACGCCTTGAGCGTTGCGCGGCGAGAAGTGCTTGAAGGCGAGATAGCGCGCCGGCGTCGGCCCGGCGTTGAAATGCTGGTGGAACCAGGCATTGGGCGGCACGATGAGCGTACCGACCTCCCAGTCGTAGCGGCGCGGCTGCTCGCCTTCCGGCCACATCAGCGAATAGCCCTCGCCCGAGAGCACGATGACGTGGGCGCCCGGCCCGTGCGCGTGCGCCTTCTTGTAGGTGCCGACGGGAAACTGCGAGATGTGGCTGGCGATCGAGCCGCGCGCCATGTTGAAGCGG
>DATFVY010000316.1:0-2364 GCA_035259925.1 Burkholderiales bacterium | reverse complement strand
GCGGCTGGGGGCCTGGGAACAGCTAGAGCCGGCTACGCCGATACGCCGCATCCATGTCTCGCAACGGGGCGGCTTCGGCCGGGTCGAGCTCGATTGCACGCAAGCGAGGCTGCCGGCGCTCGGCTACGTGGTGGATTACGGCCGTCTGGCCGCGTCGCTCACCGCCGTGTTCGACCGTGACGTGAGTTGCCGCCGTTTTTCCGCCAGCGTGACCGGGATAGAAAACGCTGAACTGGCGACGACGGCCGTGCTCGAAACGCCCAGCGGACGCGTTCGGGCCAGCGCACGTCTGCTGGCGGTCGCCGATGGCGGGATGCTGCAGCTCGCGCCTGCGCGGGCGCGCGCCTACAGGCAGGCCGCGGTGACGGCCCGCGTCACTACCGGATTGCCGCAGCAAGGCATAGCCTATGAGCGCTTTACGCCGGCCGGTCCGCTGGCGCTCCTGCCTTTCGAAGAGGGCTATGCGCTGGTATGGACAACGACGCCGGAGGAGGCGCGCAACCTGTGCGAACTCCCGGAAGAGGTTTTCCTGGAACGCTTGCAGCAGGTCTTCGGCCAGCGCGTGGGCGCTTTCAGGGGAGCTATTGGAAGAGCCAGCTATCCTCTCGCCCTCCGGGTCGCGGAGCGCAGCGCGCGCCCGCGCGCCGTCGCGTTGGGTAACGCTGCCCAGACGCTGCACCCGGTCGCGGGCCAGGGACTCAACCTGGGCCTGCGGGATGCCTGGGAGCTCGCCGCCACGATCCGCAACGCGGAACGCGGCGAGATCGGCACGCCGCGGCAGCTGCAGGCGTACCATGCACGACGGCGCATCGATCGCGGCGGCGGCATCTGGTTCACCGATACGCTGGTGCGCCTCTTCTCCAACGACATCGCGCCCCTGCGTTTTGCGCGAGGCCTGGGACTTGCGGCGCTCGGTGCGGTGCCTCCGGCCCGGGATTTCGTGCTGAGGCGCATGACTTTCGGCACGCGCGGCTGATTTTTCGGCCCGCGCCGGCGGTGCAACACGCGAAAAAATCGCAGGACGGTGTCGTCGGCCACGTTTTGGCGGCTGCGACCAGTACTTTTCTCGAATTTTTTCCAGTAAGTACCTAGCGCGGCAAGCGGTTTGACGGAAATTGCGCAGGCGATGGCGCATTGTGTCGGTTCGTTGCAACACACAGGCAAAAAAAATTTGCGAATTGCTTTTTTTTCGTGCGCGGGGCGATTACAATGACGCCCTTCCCCGTAAAGCGAACGAATTCGATCGTCGACGCGGCGCGCGCGATGCATATCGGTCCTCTCCAGCTCAGGAACAATCTTGTCGTCGCGCCGATGGCGGGCGTCACCGACCGCCCCTTCCGGCAACTCTGCAAGCGCATGGGGGCAGGAATGGCGGTTTCCGAGATGGTCGCGAGCAATTCCCTGCTGTGGGGCTCGGAAAAGACCCGCCGGCGCGCCAACCACGAGGGGGAAGTGCAGCCCATCTCGGTGCAGATCGCCGGCGCCGACCCCCAGATGCTGGCGGACGCGGCGCGCTACAACGTCGACCAGGGGGCCCAGATCATCGACATCAACATGGGCTGCCCGGCCAAGAAGGTCTGCAACGTCATGGCGGGTTCCGCGCTGCTCAGGGACGAGCCGCTGGTGGGCCGCATCCTCGATACCGTGGTGGCGGCAGTGGACGCCCCGGTCACGCTCAAGATTCGCACCGGCTGGGACCGCGATAACCGCAACGCGCTTGCCGTCGCCCGGCTCGCGGAGCGGGCGGGCGTCAAGGCGCTCGCCGTGCACGGCCGCACCCGGGCGTGCGGCTTCTCCGGGCAGGCCGAGTACGACACCATCGCGGCGGTCAAAGCCGCGGTCGGCATTCCCGTCATCGCCAACGGCGACATCTCCACCCCCGAGAAGGCGAAAGAGGTGCTGGATTACACCAGGGCCGACGCCGTGATGATCGGGCGCGCGGCCCAGGGCCGGCCGTGGATGTTCCGCGAGATCCTGCACTACCTGGAGACCGGGGCGACGCTGCCGCCGCCGGAGGTGGAGGAAATCCGGCGCGTGCTGCTCGCACACCTCGACGAGCTCTACGAATTCTACGGCGAGCACACCGGGGTGCGCGTCGCCCGCAAGCATATCTCGTGGTACACCAAGGGCTTGGCCGACTCGGCAGCGTTCCGCCACGCCATGAACCGGCTGGAGACCCGCGCCGAGCAACGGGCGGCGGTGGACGGATTTTTTGCGCAGCTCGCAGACCGCGGGCGGCGCCTGAACTATGTCGAGGAACTGGCAGCATGATCAACGAAAACGAAATGGCGCGCATGGTGCGCAAGGCGGTGGAAGGCTATTTCCGCGACCTGGACGGGGAGAAACCCTGCGCCGTCTATGACA
>DATFVY010000315.1:0-4439 GCA_035259925.1 Burkholderiales bacterium | reverse complement strand
GCACCATGCTAACCTTATTCGAGGGAGGGCTGCCAATGGAAAATCGCTCCCGGATTTTGCGTTTACAGTGGCGCCTGGCATGTGTCGTAGCGATGTTCGCCTCAGCCTGCGGGGGCGCAACCGCGCAGGACCTTGCTTATCCGACTCGTGCCGTGCAGATCGTGGTCCCCTATTCGACGGGGACTACCGCCGACATCCTGGCGCGCCTGCTCGGGCCGAAACTTGCCGACCGTTGGAAGGTCAGCGTCATCACCGACAACCGCCCGGGTGCGACCGGCGCCATCGGCATGGCGTTCGTCGCGAAGGCCCCACCGGACGGGCACACACTGATGTTCGTGGTGGCCTCTTACACCATGATCCCGGCGCTCTACGAGAAGCTGCCCTTCGACCCGGTCAGGAGCTTTGCGCCGGTGGCCCTGATCACCACCAGCAGACTTGCGCTCGTCGTCCATCCACAGCTGCCGGTGAAGTCCGTGCGCGATTTCATCCAACTCGCGAAGCGCCGCCCCGGGGAGCTTTTCTACTCCTCGCCGGGCAATGGCTCGGCGCAGCATCTCGTAATGGAGCTATTCAAGCTCGAAACCGGCACCGACATCGTTCACGTCCCGCACAAAGGCCTGGCCGGCGCGATCACCGACCTGATCGGCGGGCACGTGCAGGTGATCATCACGACACTCCAGACCATCCAGCCCTATGCGACCGGCAGCCGGCTGCGCATGCTCGCCGTCACCGGCGCGGAGCGCTCGCCCGCGTTTCCCGACGTGCCGACGTTCAAGGAGCAGGGTCTGCCGCAGCTCCAGATCGAGACATGGCAGGGCGCGCTCGCGCCGGCCGCTACGCCCTCACCTGTCATCGCCAGGCTAAACGCCGACATCAACACGCTGCTCCAGCAGCCCGAGATCCGCGAGCAGCTCGCCAGGCAGGGCATGAGTCCGGCCGGGGGAGCGCCCGAACAATTCGGGGCATTGCTCCAAAGCGAGCTCGCGCGCTGGTCGCGCGTGGTCACGGCGGCGAAGATCAAGCCCGACTGAGAACTCCAATGGACGACGACCTCGACAGAATGTCCCGCGAGCAGCTCATTGAAGAGGTGAAAAAGCTGCGCGGCGGTATACGGGAGCATCGGGATACCCGCCTTCACGACCTTTGCTGGCATCACCCGGCGCTTTGGGGCTTGCTGCCGGAGAAGACGGATCCCGTCCCCGTCGTCCCTGCCTGGCCTGAGTTCATCAGGGGCTGCATCAGATACCGGCAGTCTCTCGACGTGCAGGCGCCCGACGCACCAAGAGCCAGCGAGCCGTATGGAGGGTCACACAGCGAGGCCCGGGTGGCCCGCATCTGGCAGGGCCGCATCAGCGCCGCGCGAGCGGAGGAGTACGAGAAGTACCTCTACGAAAACGGCATCAGGAAGATTGCCGCGACGGCAGGCAACCTCGGCGTGCAGTCGATGCGGCACCGGAACGGCTCCGTCGTGGAGTTCATCACGATCTCGTATTGGGCCAACCGGCAGGACATCAGGAATTACGCCGGCGAGGACATCGAAAAGCCGCGTCACCTGGAGAGAGATGCCGAGTACTTGCTCGAGCTGCCCCAGACCGTGAAGAATTGCGATTTGACGGCCAACGAATGGAAATGACGCGCCGCAATTGGGGCCGTGGTGATCCTCGTCCCGCAGCGCGAACGTCAGGCCGCCAGTAATCATCCTCGAGGTGACGCGATGGAACGTGCATACGGCCTGGAGATTCCGCAGAGTCTTGCCGAGACGTGCAGCCCCGGACGCACTGCCCTGCTGGTCTATGACATGCAGGCCGGGATCATTCGCCAGATAAAGGAGGGGCAGCAGCTTGTTGCACGGGTCAAGCAGCTCCTCGAGTCGGCCCGCACCGCGGGTTTGCGCGTGTTCTTCATGCGGCACATGTCCCTGCCCAAGGAGGCGACCGGTGTATTCCAGCTGCGCATGGCGATGGCGTGGCAGAAAGCGAGCACTGTTGCGGACGTGAGGCCCTGGTTTCTTCGCGACTCGCCCGGATTCCAGATTGTCCCCGAGCTCAGCCCGCTGCCGAGCGAGCCGATCTTCGACAAGATCACGATGTCCGCGTTCGAAGGCACGCCGCTCGATATCGTCCTCCGCGACTGCGGCATCAACTCCTTCATCATTGCCGGCGTGGCGACTGAAATCGGCATCGAGCCGACGGTTCGCCATGGCGCGGATCTGGGCTACATTCCCATCGTCGTGACGGATGCCTGTGGCACCGGTCACGCCGAGGCGGCCGAACGGGCGCTTGCGAGCATCAGGTTCATGGGCGACGCAATCCTGACCGATATCCGGACGATCGGAGAGATACTCTCCCGGAAGTCGGCGGCCTGAACCTGAGAGCAGCGGCAAAAAGGAAGAACTGGGCAGGCCGGAGCTCGGCGGTTACCGGCGGCGCGGGCCGCTAATTCCACGAATCAATCGCTTCCTCGCCTATCGCAAAGCCCGTGCTCATGCCGGTTCCGCTCGTCACGCTCACGATTCTCAAGGCCGGATCGGGCGCATCGATGAAGCAGGGAACATCCGCGCTGGGGTAGATTCCGATCCAGCGCTCGACGATCCGGGGCCGGTCCACGTGTATCAGCCGCTCCATCTCATCGACGATGAGCGTCTCGACCTCGGCGGGAGCGAACGGATCGGGGCTCGCGTCGTAGTGATGGGAATCGCCAACCACGAGCGTTCCGTCGGCCGAGCGCACGATGATGAGGTGGATGCCATGGCCGAGCTCGCGCCCGCACTCCGCTTCCAGAACCCGCCGCAGGGCCGCCGCAGCGGGCAGCTTTGCATATCCCAGGTAGCGGGTGAAGCTCAAATCTCCCATCACGGGCGCAGTGAGCGAGACAGGCGCCGGTCCGCCTACGCGGAGCATCTGCAGCTTGCAGAGCGTGACGTTCCGTCCGCTGAACACGCCCGGAAACAAGGTCCGCACGTCCGGTCCGGGACACACGGCGATACGCGGCGCCTCGACGACCCCCTCGGCGGTGCGCAGCCGCCCCGGAGCTACCTCGGTGACGGCAGTACCCCACCGGAATACGACACCGTCGCGCGCTTCGAGAAATGCGGCGAGTTTCGGTAGCGCCTCGCGCGGCTCCACCCGCAGCTCGTGCGGGCTGTAGACGATGGCACGCGCCGTTTCACTACGCAGTTCGGGCGCCCGGTCGCGCGCCTGGGCGGTCGAGACGCGCTCGAGGTCCCGGCCCATGTCGGTCGCGAGAAATTCCTCCAGGACTGCGGCCGCCTGCGCGCGCCGGGCAAGGAGAAACAGGCCGCGCTGGAGCACGGAGATCCCGGCCGAAGCGCAGATTTCCGACCAGATGTGCCGGCTGCGCATCGCCCGGTTCCAGGTCGGTCCCGCCTCCTGTCCGGTCACCGTGATAAAGCCGAAGTTGCGGATCGAGGCGCCGATGGCCCGCGCTTCGCGATCGAGCACCAGGACGCGCCAACCGCGCCGGCTTGCGGCAAGAGCGACGGCAAGTCCGACTATGCCCGCACCGACAACGGCAAGATCGAAGGCCCTGGCACGGGTCAAGCGTGGACCGCCCCGATGAAGTTGCGGCCCCGCGGGCTGGAAAGCGCGGCTGCGACGCGCGCGCCCTCGTCGTCGATCCCGTGGGAGCGCGGGTCGGGATCGACACCGAGCGCCAGGAGCCAGCTGGAAAGCGCCTCGGGGCCGTCGCGATGCGGACCAAAGACCTGGGCGAGCGTGGCATCGCGGTCCGGCGAGCGCCCGCGAGCGAGCCGCCATGCCGTTACCAGCCAGAGCGCGCAGGCCAGGCCATGGGGGACGCCCCGGGCAATCGTCAGGTCGTAGGAAAGAGCGTGCGCAAGCGCGGTCTGGGTCTGGGCGAAGGCCAGCCCCGCCTGCATTGCGGCAACGCTCAGGGCTTCCCGCCCGTCGCGGCTGGCGGGGCATGACATGACTTCGGGCAACCACCGCAATATGGCGCGCGCGGCGCCCACCGCAAGCGCATCCGTCGCGGGCGAGGCGTGTCGATTCCAGATCGCCTCCAGCGCGTGCGAGAGCGCATCGAGCGCACTGTCGCGCGTCACGGCCGGCGGGCAGGTCAGACAGCATGCGGGATCGACGATGGCTGCGCGCGCGAATCCCGCCGGACTGTGCAGCGACAGCTTGCGCGGCACCGCAGGCGCCATGTCCCATAGGGTCGCCCACGGTGTGACTTCGCTGCCGGTGCCCGCGGTGGTCGGGACTGCCACGAGATCGACGGCAGCCAGCGCGGGCAGCGGTTCGTGGCCCCGGACCGCCTCCGCGAGCGCTTCGAAGTCTGCCGTCACCGGGCGATGGCGGATCATCTTCGCAAGATCCATGGTTGCGCCGCCGCCTATGGCGAGCAGCGTCACGTCGCGCGCCGCTGCGACCAGACGCCAGGCTTCCCCGCAGATCTCGCGC
>DATFVY010000314.1:0-8996 GCA_035259925.1 Burkholderiales bacterium | reverse complement strand
TGCACCGCGTGCGGGTCAAGGCGTGGCTGATCTCGATCGTGATGCTGATCGGGTTCTGCGCGGTGGGCGTCATCCTCTGGATCGGCGGCCACGATGTGTTCGCCGGACGCATGACGGCCGGCGAGCTTTCGGCGTTCGTGTTCTACGCCACGATCGTGGCGGCGGGCGCCGGTACGGTGTCGGAAGTCTGGGGCGAGATCCAGCGCGGCGCCGGCGCCACCGAGCGGCTGATGGAGCTGCTCGACACGCAACCCGCGCTCGCCACCGCGGCGCCCGTCATCAAGCTGCCGCCGCGGGTCGCCGGGGCGATACGCTTCGACGACGTCCGCTTTGCCTATCCCGGCCGGCCGGAGGTCGTTGCGCTCGGGCCGGTGTCGTTCGCGGTGGACCCGGGCGAGCGGGTGGCGCTGGTCGGCCCATCCGGGGCGGGGAAGTCCACCATCTTTTCGCTGCTCCTGCGCTTCTACGACGCGGGCTCGGGCCGCATCCTCGTCGACGGCGCCGATATGCGGCATTGCGATCCGCACGACGTGCGGCGCGCCGTGGCGCTGGTGCCGCAGGAGCCGGTGATCTTCGCGGCGAGCGTCACCGAGAACGTGCGCTTCGGCCGGCCCGATGCGTCCTTCGAAGCGGTGCGCGACGCCTGCGCCGCGGCGCACGCGCTGGAGTTCGTCGAGCGCCTGCCGGGGGGCTTCGACACCGACCTCGGCGAGCGCGGCGTGAAGCTCTCGGGCGGGCAGCGCCAGCGCATCTCCATCGCGCGCGCGATCCTCGCCGACCGGCCGATCCTGCTGCTCGACGAGGCGACCAGCTCGCTCGACGCCGAGAGCGAGCGCCAGGTCGCGCAGGCGCTCGAGCGCCTCGCGCGCGGGCGCACGACGCTCGTCATCGCGCACCGCCTCGCCACCGTGCGCCACGCCGACCGCATCATCGTGCTCGACCGCGGCCGCATCCACGCCGTGGGCACGCACAACGAGCTCCTGCGCGCCAACGGCCTCTACGCCCATCTCGCGCGGCTGCAGTTTATCGCCGAAGGTGAAACCGCCTGACGGAGGGCTCGAGGAACAAGGTACAAGGGTCAAGGTCGTACCTTGAACCTTGAACCTTGAACCTTGAACCTTGAACCTTGAACCTTGAACCTTGAACCTTGAACCTTGAACCTTGAACCTTGAGCCTCTCTCTTTCGGTTGGAGTATGATTCCGCCTTTCGCATCAACCTCCTACGGAGATTCAGCATGACAGCATGGACTGTTTCGCGGCGCCATTTTCTGGCGCTGCTCCTTTCCCTCGCCCTTGGAGCCGCTTTTGCCCAGGACAAGCAAGGCGCGCCGCAATACGAGCCTGAAGTCGGCCAGCACGGCAAGGACGTGGTCTGGGTGCCCACCTCGCAGTCGCTGGTGGACAAGATGCTCGATCTCGGGCGCGTGACGGCCCGCGACTACGTGATCGACCTGGGCTCCGGCGACGGGCGCACGGTGATCACCGCCGCGAAGCGCGGCGCGCGCGCCCTCGGCATCGAGTACAACCCGGACATGGTGGCGCTGTCCGAGCGCAATGCCGCCAAGGAGGGCGTGAGCGAAAAGGCGAAGTTCATGAAAGCCGACCTGTTCGAGACCGACTTCTCGCAGGCGACGGTCATCACGATGTTCCTGCTGCCCGACATCAATCTGAAGCTGCGCCCGAAGATCCTCGATCTCAAGCCGGGCACGCGCATCGTGTCGAACTCGTTCACGATGGGCGAATGGGACCACGACCGCAGCGTGCGGGCGGGCGAGAAGGACGGCTGCCAGTCGTACTGCACCGCCTATCTCTGGATCGTGCCGGCCAAGGTCGGCGGCGTCTGGCACCTGCCCAACGGCGACCTGACGCTGAAGCAGGATTTCCAGAAGATCACCGGGTCGATCAGGACGGGTGGCCTGGAAACCCCGGTCAAGGGGCGGCTCAGCGGTGACCACATCAGCTTCACCGCGGGCTCGGCGCAGTACAGCGGCAACGTGTCCGGTAATTCAATCAAGGGCACGGTCAAGAATGGCGTCAACTCCACCGATTGGACCGCAACGCGCACCAAAGCCGCCGGCGCTTGAGGCAGTGAAGCAGTGACGAAGTGACGAAAACCCGCAGGTGACCGTCACCGCGTCACTGCGTCGCTCCGTCACCAGCAAGGGAGGAAATCCGGCCGTGCGGAAGCTGAGAACGCAGCGCGACAACCAGCAGTGGATGCTCGATCTCGCGCTCAACATGCGCGGGCGAGTCCAGAACTTCGAGCGCGATGATCTCGAGGTGCCCCCGGGCAGGCGCGCGCGCAACTACCGCATGCTGCCGAAAGTGTGGCGCGAGGCGGCGACGCGCCACGAGGCACTGGCGAAGCGCGCGCAGGCGGCGGGCTTCAACGAGACGGCGACCTGGCACTACGACCACGCCATCGAATCGTACCGCATGGCGCAGCACCCGATCTACTTCGACGACCACCCGGTGAAGATCGAGCTGAACCGCAAGCTGGCCGAGATGGTAGACCGCCGCTCGAAGGTGGCGAGCTACCCCATCGAGCGGGTCGAGGTGCCGTTCGGCGGCGGCAAGACCATTTCCTGCCTGCTGCACCTGCTGCCGGACCGCCGCAAGGCGCCGGTGGTGATCTACGTGCCGGGCATGGACCAGACCAAGGAAGTGTTTCCCAAGGCGTATCACAACATCGCGCTGTCGCGCGGGTTCCACGTGCTCGCCATGGACGGCCCCGGGCAGGGCAGCTCCAACCTGCAGAAGATCCGCGCGGTGAAGGACAACTACGAGCGGGCGGGCGCGGCAGTCATCGGCTACCTGGAGAAGCGGCCGGAGGTGGACGCGAAGAAGATCGCGATCTACGGCATCAGCATGGGCAGCTACTGGTCGCTGCGCCTTTCCAGCTACGACCACCGCGCCGCGGCCGTGGTGAGCTCGGTCGCGTGCTTCAACCCGAACAACACGATCTTCACGCAGTCATCACCGCGCTTCAAGCAGATGTTCATGTACATGGCGGGCTACGATGACGAGGCGCGTTTCGACAGGGAGGTCGCCAGCGGCATGACCGTGCGCGGCTACCTGGGCAAGGTGAAATGCCCGACGCTGCTTGTCACCGGCGAGTTCGATCCCCTGTGTCCGCTGGAGGACGCGGTCGAGGCGTTCGACGACCTCAGGGTGCCGAAGGAGATGTGGGTGATCGAGAACCAGTACCACCCGCTGTGGGGACTGGCGAACCTGGGCGGCATGGACTGCCACGACTACGTCATGGACTGGCTGAAGGGCGTCTTCTCGGGCCAGCGGCTGCCGACGAAGCGCGGCCGCATCGCTTACATCCGCGAGAGCGGAGACGGGCCGTGGGGTAAGGCCGAGTGGGTACCACCCGTCAAGAGGGGCCAGGCCTACTTCTAGTGCCCGGTGAGCGGTAACTGGCGCGCGGGGGGGCGAGCCAGGCCGGTAAGTCCTTGATTTCACCCGAAGGCTGAATCGCCCTACAATGCTCGTCCGCGCCGAGTACTTCCGGCAGGGGGGAAGATCTGTTGATGTCGTTTACTCGATGCCCGTTCTGCGCGCACGGCAATCCTGCAGACGCGAAGTTTTGCAGCGAATGCGGGGGTGCATTGCATCTGGCTCCGTGCGCCAATTGCGGTGCTGTGAACCAGGTCACGGCGAGCGCCTGCTACCAGTGCCGCCGCCCGCTGCCGGGTCGGGGGGCCGCTGCACCCGCCCCATCCCCGGCTGCTGAGCTGATTCTCGAGTCGTCGCCGATCGCCGTCGTTTCCGACTCCCTTCCTGCCGTTGTTTCCGACTCCCTGCCAGTTGCCGCTGTTGCCGGAGCCTTGCCGCGTCGGCGCTCGCGCACGGTCGTTGCCACGGCGGTGGTGACGGTCGTCGCGATCGCAGCCCTGGGTTACAACGCCTACCGCCAGCCGCGGGTGATGGATGAGCCTGCGCCGCAGGCGGCGGGCAGCGAGGCAGGCGATCGCGGCGTTTCCGGCGGTATCGTTCGTCGCAACGCAGCCGCCGGCGCTCCCGGCTCACCGGGCGCGACCGGCGGGGGGCCAGCCAGTGCTGCAATCGCGCCGGCCGCAACTTCGCTCGCCGTCCCGGCGCATGCCGCGGTGGAACAGTCGCGCGCTGGCCGTCAGCCCCCAGAGCCCCAGAAAGCCAGAGGAGCCGAGCGCCCTGTAGCAGCCAGCGCCGGCGCCGCAGGGCAGGTTTCTCGCGAGGCCTGCACCGAAGCAGGCGCGGCCCTGGGCCTGTGTGCAATGAGTCCCGCCAGGAAGGCCCCGGAAACCGCGGCCGCAGTCGACGCGGCCATCGGGCGACTCCCGGCGAAAGGCGGGCAGGAGCCGACTCGCCCGCAAGGGTGCACGGAAGCGGTCGCGGCCCTCGGGTTGTGCCCGCCAAATAACATACAGGGGAGATAAACGACATGATCAGGACCCTCATCGGGGCATCGATGGCGGCAGCACTTTGCCTCACAAGCAATGCCGCCGTCGCCGCGGCTGACTACAAGATCGTGACGGCCAATGAGAAAGGCACCTACTTCGCGATCGGCGCGGATCTCGCCAGGTTCGTGGCGCCCGACGCCACCATCAACCTGGAAGTCCTGCCGACCGCGGGTTCGGCGGCGAATATCAAGCATCTCCGCTACGACCAGGGTGTGAAGTTTGCGATCGTCCAGGCCGACGTCTATCAGGCTTTTCTGGACCGCGCGAGCGCGGGCAACGCGCAGGCACATGCCATCATCCGCCCGCTGCGCGTGATTCTGCCGCTCTACAACACCGAGATTCATTACATCGTCAGGGCGGATTCGCCCCTGAACTATCTGCACGACATCCGGGATGCGAGGATCAACGGCGGCATCGTGGGCAGCGGCGCGGCCTTGATCACGCATACCCTGTACCGGATGATGTTCAAGGGGCCCATTCCGGAGGCGAATGCGAGCTACCTGTCGAACGAGGAAGCGCTGGTCAAGTTGATCGGCGACAAATCGGTCGACGTCGTGGTCGTCGCCGCCGGGCAGCCGGCGCCGCTGATCGCCAACATGAAGCCGGAAGCGCAAAAGTACATCAAGCTCCTCAAGTTCGATCCTGCCCATCCCTCCAGCAAGCTTCCGTTGACCGTCTATTCGCACTCCGTCGTCAACGCGAGCAGCTATCCCAACCTGTTGCGGGAGAACTTCACGACGATCTCGGTGGGGGCGTTTCTGGTCACTTACGACTACAACCTGGAGTTCACCGTAAGTCACCTGGTCCGGTTTGCGCGATCGCTGTGCGAGAATTTTTCCACCTTGCAGGAGAAGGGCCATCCCAAGTGGCGCGAAGTCAACCTGAGCCTGCCGGCCCTCGGCCCGGGGTGGACCTACTATGCCCCCACGACGCGGGAGATCCGTGCCTGCACGGGAAAGATCAAGCCGCGGGCGCCTGGCCCGTCCGGCAAGCCCTGCTCGGCGGAGGAGCGGATACTGGGGTTCTGCGTCTAGTCGCTCTGCATCGCGGCCGCCGGGCCGGGGCCGTGGGCAGGATGTGCCGGGTGAGGATCGTGGTTCAAATCCCCTCTCGCGGGAGAACGGGTCGCACCGAAGCGGATGCGATTGTGGAAGTTCCGTGGCGGGCGAGGTGCTGGTCGAGGGCAGGGCGCCGCGCGCCCGCGAGATTGCGGCGCCAGAACGGATTGGACAGATTCGCCGTCGAGACGACCTTGCCGGTCCGCGGCGCGTGCACGAATTCGCCGTCGCCCAGATACAGCGCGACGTGGGAATTCTGCCTGCCTTGCAGATTGAAGAACAGCAGGTCGCCAGGGCGCAGCTGGGCGCGCTTGATGGGGTGGGAGGCAGCTCGCTGCCCTCTCGTGTTGGGCGGCAGCTGCTTTCCGGCGCGGGCGTAGCTGTACAGCACCAGACCGCTGCAGTCGAGGCCTTTCGGCGTCTTGCCGCCGTAGCGGTACGGCGTGCCGATCATCTCCAGCGCGTAGCGCGCGGCAACGGCCCCGGCGTCCGGCTCGGCTTGCTGCGGCTCGGCGCTCACGGTGACAACCGGATCGGCTTGCGCCGGCGCTGCGCTGGTGCTTGCATCGTGACCGGTCTGCGTCGGCGCGGCACCGGTGTCGGCGTCCGTATCAGTTTGCGCCAGCGCGACGTTGACATTGAGATCCGGATCGGTTCGCTCTGACATGAGCGAACACCCGGCAAGCGCGAGGAAAACCAGCGCGGGGAGGGCGGGTAAAAATTGCACGGGCAAGTCTTTGCAACGCATCGTTTTCACTCGCTGCCTGGCGGAGTAAAGAGAAGGACATGCTGACCTCGCCCAGCATTCCCCGGCGGGATGAGCCGAAAGGACGGAACTTTCCCCGTCTTCCTGACTCGCCCGGGGTTTTTCGTTTACTCTTATGCCTGGAATGCATTTGTGGGTTAGCGCACCATCCGCGAATGTCACGATCCGGTCTGCTGAGGAGATGAAAATGGATACGGCTGTGAAATCCGGGAAGATCATTGCCCGGAAAGAGGGAGCGATCGGCTGGGTGATCTTCAACAACCCCGAGAAGCGCAACGCCATGTCGCTCGAAATGTACGAGGCGACGGGGGCCGCGCTGGAAGCCTACGCGAGGGATTCCGAAGTGCGGGTGGTGATCCTCAGGGGCGAGGGCGAGAAGGCGTTCATCTCCGGCGCCGACATCTCGCAGTTCAAGGAGCGCCGGGGGACCCCGGAGCAGGTCAAGGCATCGGAGACCATTTCCGAGCGCTGCAACAAGGCGATCCGCGAGTGCCCGAAGCCGGTGATCGCGATGATCCGCGGCTACTGCATGGGCGGCGGCGCCGGCATCGCGGTCGCGTGCGACCTGCGCTACGCTTCGGACGACTCGCGCTTCGGCATACCGGCGGCGAAGCTCAGCGTGGGCTACCGTTTCTCGGGTGTGCGGCGCCTGAACGAGCTGGTCGGGCCGGCTTTCACGGCGGAGATCTTCTACACCGGCCGCCAGTTCACCGCGCAGGAGGCGCTCGCCATGGGGCTGGTGAACCGCATCTTGCCGGCGGCCGAGCTGGAAAAGTACGTGCTCGACACCGCCGCCACGCTCGCTGCCAATGCGCCGCTCACCATCGCCGCGGTGAAGCGCTCGCTCATCGAGCTGCGCAAGGACCCGGCCGAGCGCGATCTCGCGTTGTGCCAGAAGATGGTGGACGACTGCTTCGCCAGCGAGGACTACAAGGAAGGACAAGCCGCGTTCATGGAAAAACGTAAGCCGGTGTTCAGAGGCAGGTGAGGCAGTGAAACAGTGCGGCGGTGAGGCAGTGGAGGTCTGTTGAGCATGCCGAAGCGCTGGAAAAAGCGTCCTCCCGGATCGAACTGGGGCGAATTCGGCGACGACGACGCGCTGGGGCGGATGAACCTGCTCACGGCGGAGCGGCGGCTCGCGGCGCTGACGGAGGTGAAGACCGGGCACGCGTTCTGCCTGAGCCATCCCCTCGACCGGCCGGGCGGCAACGTGCTGAACCCGAACCGCTATATGCCGGTGTTTCACCCGGTGACACGGGACGGCAAGGTCTATTTCAATTTGCCGTTCGAGCAGGTGGACCCGCGCTTTACCGATGTCGGCTCCGACGAAGCGGTGATGCTGTACACCCAGTACTCCACCCACTGGGATGGTTTCCCGCACAAGGGGTCACAATTCGATGCCGACGGCGACGGCGCTGCGGAGAAGGTCTTCTACAACGGCTACCAGATCGTGGATGCTGCCGGCCGCGGCTCGCAGGGCGAGCTCGGCGCGGTCGCGCTGGGCATACAGGGCATGGCGGAAACCGGGGTGCAGGGGCGCGGCGTGCTGATAGATCTGCGCCACCACTTGGGCGATGGGCGTAGCGAGGTCGGCTACGACGAGCTGGAAAAAATCATGAAAGCCGACGGGGTTCGGGTACAGAAGGGCGACATCCTCTGCATCCACACGGGACTGGGGCAGCTCATCCGCGACGCGGACGGCAAGCTCGACCCGTCCATCCGCCAGGCCTGCTCGGTCCTGGACGGCTACGACAAGCGGCTGCTCGAGTGGGTCGCCGACAGCGGGATCGCGGCGATTGCCGCGGACAATCTCGCGGTGGAGCGCTCCTCGACCCTCGGCGCCGACCCCCGTCTGCCGCATCGCGGACCGGCCCTGCCGCTGCACGAGCATTGCCTGTTCAAGCTCGGCATCCACCTCGGCGAGCTGTGGTACCTCACCGAGCTCGCCGCGTGGCTGCGGCAGAACAAGCGCAGCAGTTTTCTGCTGACTGCGCCGCCGCTGCGCTTACCCGGCGCTGCCGGGTCGCCGGTCACGCCGGTCGCGACCGTATGACCTCCGTCGCCGCAAGCCGCGCAACCCGCGTTTACGCGGGAGCCGGGTACTGGGTATCGGGCAAGGGCGAGCGCTCCAGCGGCGGGCTGTTCTGGCGCCACGCCGGCGAAGGGGAATGGGAGCGGCTCGCCGCGGGCCTTCCGGCGAATGTCGAGGCGCGCGCGTTCGCTGTTCATCCGCGCGAGCCCGATGTGCTGTACGCGGGCACGCAGGATGGCCCTTATCGCACGACCGACGGCGGCGCGCGTTGGGAGCGGCTCGGCTTCCCCGATCGCGGCGCGGTGGTGTGGTCGCTGGCATTCCATCCGACGCGGCCCCGCGTCATGTATGCGGGCGTGGCGCCGGTCGGCATCTACCGCAGCGAGGATGGCGGGGACAACTGGGCGAAGCTCCCCGGTGCGAGATCGCCGGGTCACTGCGAGATGGGATTTCCCACGAGAGTGACGCGCATCGTGGTCGATCCGGCCCTGACCGACGTGGTCTACGCGGCGCTCGAGGTGAGCGGCGTCATCCGCAGCTCCGATGGCGGCGAAACCTGGACGGATCTCTCCGCGCCGCTCATCAAGCTCGCCGAGGCGCCGCATCTGAAGAGCCGTATCGGGAGCGAGCTGGACTCCGAGGGCATGCTCGACTCGCACGCCTTCGCCGTCAGCGCGGCGGCTCCGGGCACG
>DATFVY010000313.1:0-4471 GCA_035259925.1 Burkholderiales bacterium | reverse complement strand
GATGGCTGGCGCGACGTTGAACGGCGTGTCGGTACTCGTCGCGGGAGCGGGCCTTGCCGGCCTTGCCGCCGCTCACGATCTCACCGCTCGCGGCGCAACCGTCACAGTCGTCGACGCCCGCGACCGCGTCGGCGGACGCGTCTGGACGAGGACTGAGGCGGGACTGCCGCCGCCGGTCGAGCTGGGGCCCGAGTTCATCCACGGGCGCCCTCCGGTGACGTTCGCGCTCATGCGCAAGGCCGGCATCGCCGCCGTGGACGCGCCCATCTTTCGCGTGGCGTTCCGGGACGGCAGTCTCGCGCCGAGGGGGGACGACGTCTTCGCCGAGGTCCGGCGGGTCGTGCGGCGGCATGCGGCGGCGCTGGCGAGAAGGGACATGTCCTTCGAGGCGTTTCTCGCGCGCGCGGCGCGGGAGATGTCGGACGAGGCGGTCACCTTCGCCCGCATGCGGGCGCAGGGCTACGACGCGGCGGAGCCGGCGCGCTTGAGCGCGCGGGCGATCGCAGAAGAGTGGGGCAACGAGGGCGGGCAGAATGCGGGACACCTCCGCCCCGCAGGCGGCTACGGCGCGCTGCTCGATGCGCTCGCCGCAGCGCTCGGCAGCGGCGTCGAGCTGCGCCTGCGGAGCGTCGTGCGCGCCGTACGCTGGAAGCGCGGCGAGGTGGAGGTCCTGGGCACGACCTCGAAGTCGAAAGGGTCGGCATCCGAGCCATTCCGCGTCGTGGCGCGGAAGGCGGTCGTGACGCTCCCGCTCGGCGTGCTGCAGCTCGGCCCCCGCGCGCGCGGCGCAGTCCGCTTTTCGCCCGCGCTTGCGGCTAAGCGGAAGCCGCTTGAGGGGCTCGTCGCCGGCGCGGTGATCAAGGTCCCGCTGCTGTTCCGCACCGCGTTCTGGGAGGAGCTGGAAGGCGGCCGCTACCGGAACGTCTCGTTCTTCCATGCGCCAGAAGGCGCTTTTCCGACGTTCTGGACCGCGGCGCCGGAACGGGCGCCGCTGCTCAACGCCTGGGCGGGCGGCCCCAGGGCGCTGCGCCTCGCGGGCAAGAGCGCGCGCGAGATCGTCCGCCAGGCGGTACGCAGCCTCGAGTCGATGTTCGGGCAGTCCGGCCTGGAAGACTTGCTGCAGGCGGCGTGGGTCCATGACTGGCAAAAGGATCCGTATGCGCGCGGGGCTTACAGCTACGTTGCCGTGGGTGGACACGGGGCGCGGGAGGCGCTCGCGGCGCCGCTGCGGGAAGCGCTCTATTTCGCCGGGGAAGCGACCGACTTCGAGGGCGAGCACGCGACTGTGGCCGGAGCGCTGCAGAGCGGCCTGCGTGCGGGGCGGCAGGTGCTGCAGGACCAGTGACAAAAAGGCGCGACGAAGGCGGTCGCAGCCCAATGTGCTGCGGCGCACAGAAGGTAGGGAAGAAGGCCCCCGGGCCGAGTGTTAGCCCCTTAGAACAGGGGCCTGCGCCGCAGTAAACTTACGGATAACTTACAAGAATTTAGTGATCCCAAACCGCTTGAATCCGGGCCGTGGAATTCCTTCAGTGCTCGCCGCCGTCGCGCTCTGGCTCGCGTCGGGTCCGGCTGCGGCCGGGTCTTCCGTCGGCGACGTTGCCGTCTACCGGCTGGTGAACGGCTACAACCAGCAGGTGCGCGGGCACCTGGAGAACCGGGTGGACAAGATCGACGCAAGCGGCATCACCGTGACCGTCACGCCCGACAGCCCTCACGCCGGCTCCGGCGTGACCAAGCTCTTCACGAAGGACGGCAACTGGCTGCGCCACCCGGTCGAGAGCCACGGCGTGAAAGTGATGTACAAGTTCGCGACCGCCTATCCCGCGTACGTGTATCCCCTCGAGCCCGGCCAGGCGTGGTCGGTGCGCATCAAGGCGACGGTACTCGGCGAGACCAAGGTGAGAAGCGTGCGCGTCGACGGCAAGGTGCTCCAGGCCGAGCGCATCCGCGTACCGGCGGGCGAGTTCGATACGGTCAAGATCCGGCGCCTCGTCTACCCGGGAGATCCCAACTACGACCAGATGGAAACCCAGATCATCGAGTACGAGTGGTACGCGCCCGCGCTGAAGCGCGCGGTGCGCATCGAGCGGAGGTCCGAGTGGCGCGACCCGGGCCGGTGCGGAATGTACACGGGTTGCGACTTTCACGGCGACTGGGACGTGCTCGAGCTGGTCGAGATGCGCGCGGCGAAGCCGGGCACCCAGGCCAGTGACGCAGTGAAGCAGTGAGGCAGTGACAAAGTGACGCGGTGACGAGCGGTCTTCCCTTTCGCGTATCGGCCTTCGCATTTCTCCTTGCGGTCGCGTCTGCGGGCACGGCGCAGGACTACCCCAGCCGGCCGGTGCGCATGGTCTCGCCCTTTCCCCCGGGCGGCAGCGTGGACCTGGTCGCGCGGCTGGTCGCCGTCAAGCTGACCGAGTTCCTGGGTCAGCAGGTCGTCGTGGAAAATCGCAGCGGGGCGTCGGGCAACATCGGCACCGAGCTGGTGGCGCGAGCGGCGCCCGACGGCTACACGCTGCTGATCAATACCATTCCGTTCGTGTCGAACGCGTTTCTCTACAGCAAGCTGCCCTACGACCCCCTGAACGATTTCGCGCCGGTCATGCTGCTCTCGTCTTCGCAAACTCTGCTTGCCGTGCATCCTTCGCTGCCGGTGCGCTCCGTGCGCGAGCTGCTCGCGCTGGCAAGGTCGAAGCCGGGGGAGCTCAACTACGCGTCGGCCGGACCGGCCACCAATCCTCATATCGCCGGCGAGCTGTTCAACCTGCTGGGCAAGGTGAACATCCAGGTGGTGCATTTCAAGGGCGGCGGCCCCGGGCTGATTGCAACGATGAGCGGCGAGGTCGGCATCGCGTTCACGAATTTCTCGGAAACTTCCGCCCATGTGCGGGCCGGCAGGCTGCGCGCGCTGGGCGTGAGCGGCACGAAGCGCGTCCCCGCGATGCCCGACATCCCCACTATTGCCGAGGCCGGATTGCCGGGCTACGAGTTCTCCACGTGGCAGGGCATATGGGCGCCCAGGGGCACGCCGAAAGCGGTCGTCGCACTGCTCAACGACCGCCTGAAGAAAACGATGGCCGCGCCCGACCAGGTGAAGCGCTTTGAAGACCGCGGCCTGGATATCATCGCCAGCTCCCCCGAGGAATTCTCGGCCCACGTCGAAAGCGAGTACAAGAAATGGGGAAGGGTGATCCGGGAGCGCGGCATGAAAGCCGAGTAGCCCGGTGAGGCAGTGAGGTAGTGAGGCAGTGCCCCGGCGCTGCGCGCCGGTTTCCAGCCTACAATACTCGTCACCCATCACGCCTTACGCGTCGGAGGTCCCATGCCCTTCTCGCTTGAATTCACCCACGCCGGCATCTACGTCACCGATATCGATCGTATGGTGGATTTCTATACCCGCGCGGTGGGCTTCGCCGTGGCCGACCGCGGCCCGCGCCTGCAGGGAGGCGGCGAAATCTGCTTCATGACCCGTGATCCGGGCGAGCACCACCAGCTCGTGCTCGCAACGGGCCGGCCGGAGAACCTTCCGTTCAACACGGTGAACCAGCTTTCCTTTCTCGTCGATGGCCTTGCCACCCTGAAGTCGCTGTACCGCGACATCAAGGGCGAGCCGGATGTGGAGGACCTCGGTCCCGTGAGCCATGGCAATGCGCTGTCGGCGTACTTCCTCGATCCGGAGAAGAACCGGATCGAGTTCTACATCCACACGCCGTGGCACGTGCCCCAGCCCCATCGCATCCCGGTGGACCTGTCGCTGCCCGACGCGCGGCTGTGGGCGACGGTCGAGGCGGACGTACGCGCAACGCCCGGCTTCAAGTCGAGGGAAGACTGGGTCGCCGATATGAAGCGCAAGGTAGCGCAGGCCACCGAGCGCCGCGGCGCCGCGCGGGCGACAGCCCGCGCCTGATGCGGTGGGAAGCAGCCCTTACTTTCGCCTCTCGACTTCCGCCTTTCTCCTTTGGACAGCCTGCGCGACCGCGGTCGCGCAGGGCTACCCGACGAAACCGGTGCGCCTGGTCGTCCCGTTCACACCGGGAGGTTCCACCGACATCGTCGGTCGGTTGATCACGCAGAAGCTCTCGGAGTTCTGGGGCCAGCCTTTCGTCATGGACCATCGGCCCGGCGCGGGTGGCGCCATCGGCGCCGAGACGGTCGCGCGCGCCGTGCCGGACGGCTACACCTTGCTGCTCACCAATCCCGGCCCGGCCCTGCACAACGCCATACTGCGCAAGAAGCCGACTTACTCCCTCGCGGATTTCGCGCCCATTGTTCTTGTCGGCAACACGCCGAACCTCATCGTCGCCAATCCCCGGTTGCCCGCGGCCAACCTGAAGGAGCTGATCGCCTACGCCCGCGCGAACCCGGGCAAGATCAACTGGGCTTCCCCCGGCATGGGCAGCAATCCGCACGTCGCGCTCGAAATGCTGAAGATCGCGACGGGCATCGACGTCGTCCACGTCCCGTTCAAGGG
>DATFVY010000312.1:0-2247 GCA_035259925.1 Burkholderiales bacterium | reverse complement strand
GCACGGCGATATGCGCTTCACCTGCTCCTCGAACGGCGGCTCGTGCGCGCCGCGCAGCTCGTGCATCAGCACCCAACGCCGCGAGGAGGTCACGAGCACCTCGGCAGCCCCCGCGTGGCGATGGCGGTAGGAGTCCTTGCCGGGCTGGTCGACGTCGAAGGTATGGTGGGCGTGCTTGATGAGCGACACTCGCAGCCCCGCGCCGGCAAAGCGCGGGATCAGTTTCTCGATGAGGGTCGTCTTGCCGCTGCCCGACCATCCGGCAAAGCCGAAGATCTTCACCCGGCGATTTTAAGCCGTGGCGCCGCCGCACGAGCTGCCCGCGCCGGCCGTGCAGCCGAAACAGTGCTCACCAAACACGATGCCGCGCCGGAGGGCAGCCTCGAAGTCGAAGTCGAAGATGCTGAGCGGCGCACCGCCCCGTCCGACCGCGCCGAGCTCGAGCATCTGGTTGAAGTCGCAGTCGTAGATGCGCCCGTCGTAGCCGACGCTGATCAAGCTGCGGCACATCACGCCCTCGGCCGCGACCGGATTGAACGCCGCCAGGAGCTTTTCCATGTACGCCTCGAGCTGGCCGCTCTTCTCGAGGTGCAGGCGGAAGCGGTTGATCGGCATGTTGGTGATCGTGTACAGGCTGTTGAACCGCAGGCCGAACTTCGCCTGCAGCTCGCGCCGGTAGTCAGCCTCCAGCGCCGCCTGCGGCGCCGGCAGATACGGGCCCACCGGGTTGTAGACCAGGTTGAGCACGAGGCCGCTCGACTCCGCGCCATAGCCCACCGCGTTCAGGCGCCGCATCGCCTCGACGCTCTTGCCGAACACGCCTGCCCCGCGCTGGGCGTCGGTGAAGTACTGCTGATAGTAGGGCAGCGAGGAGATCACCTCCACGCGATGCCGCGCGAAGAACGCTGGAAGGTATTCCTTGCTCTCGCCGGTTTGCGGGTGGCGGTCGAGCTGCACCGTTAGGTTGTGCCGCACCATGACGTGCTTGCCGAGCGCGACCGCCTGCTCGACAAAGCTGTCGAAGCGGGGGTGCAGCTCGGGCGCACCGCCCGTGATATCGAGCTTCGCGATCTGCGGATGCCTCTCGAGAATCTCGAGGCACTTCGCGAGGCCTTCGGCCGACATCATCTCGCGCCGCGCCGGCGAGGCGTCGACGTGGCAATGGCGGCACTGCTGGTTGCACAGCTTGGTGATGTTGACCTGCAGCGTGTCGATGGCAAGCGGCGGCAGCTCGACCCCGGCCCGCTCCAGCCGGGCATGGAAGTCGTAGCGCGGCGGCGGCGCCGCCGCCCTGAGCCGGATCACCGCGCTCAAAGCACCAGTTTCCTGAGGTGGTTCTCCATCTGCACGGAGTGCACCAGCGTGATTCCCGCCTGCATCACCGCCGCCACGTGCACCGCCTCCATCATCTGGTCCGGATTCGCGCCGGTCTCGAGGCACTGCGTGGTGTACGCGTCGATGCAGTAGGGACACTTCTGCGCGTGCGACACCGCCAGCGCGATCAGCGCCTTCTCGCGCTTGCTCAACGCGCCGTCGGTTCCGGTGACGTTGCCGTAGTACTTGAAGAAATCGTCGGCCAGGTTCTTCGCGTGCTGGCCGATTTCGCCGAACTTCTTGAGATCCGCGGATTCGTAATAGCTGCTCATTTGCGCTCCGTCCAAATAGTCGTTGGCCGAAGCACAAACATTACAGCATGGGCGCTATTCCTTACCCACGATGACGTCCGAGGCTTTGATAATGGCAGAAGCCTTGTCGCCAACCTTGAGCTTGAGCTCTTTGGCCGCTTCCATGGTGATCGATGCGGTAATGACGGCACCCTGGCCGATCTCGATCTTGACGTGCGCCGTGGTGACGCCTTCCTTGATGGCGGTGACTTTGCCTTCCAGCACATTGCGGGCACTGAGCTTCATTGGGGGTCTCCGGGGGCGAATCCGTGTTTCACGAGGATAGCCTGTCCGGCGCGCGAAACGACGAACTGCGCGAAACGCTCGGCCTGCGGTTTCGAGCCCTTGATGACCGTCAGCCCATAGTCCGCGCCCACGGCGAGCGCGGGCGGTACATCGACGATGCGAAACGCCGGGTTCTCTTTCCGGGCTTGCAGCGCATTGGTGCAGTACGTGAGGAAGATATCCGCCTTGCCCTTCTCAAGCAGCATGCCGTAGACGGTCCGTCCCGGCGGCGCTTGCGGCGAGTCGGGCCCGCCGACCAACTTCAAGGCCTTTTGGGAAAGCTGCTGGAATGAGCCCG
>DATFVY010000311.1:0-2058 GCA_035259925.1 Burkholderiales bacterium | reverse complement strand
ATCTTTGGGCCTGGATCGGGCTGCCCGGCGGGCTCTACGGCACGATCTGGATTCTCGCGCTCGCCTTCGTCGCCCGTTTCATGCCGGACACCATGAAATCGCTGTCCACTTCGTTTCTGCAGATTCACCGCGAGCTCGAGGAAGCGGCCTGGATCTGCGGCAAGGGGCGTGTCGCCACCATTCGCACCATCGTGCTACCGCTCGCCCGGCCGGGCACCGTGGCCGCCATGACGCTGCTGTTCATCCTGGCGATCCGCGAACTCGGCTCGTCGCTGTTTCTCTACACCAGCGACACGATGGTCATGGCAGTGCTTCTGCTCGATTACTACGAAGGCGGAAATACCGGAAAGGCGGCCGCCTTCAGCCTCGTGCAGACGATACTGCTCGCGGTGGTGATCGGCGTCGCCGGCTGGTTGTCCCGCGGACGCGGCACCGAGGCGAGCGTGGGCCGCGCGGGCTGATGACTATGACAAGAGGAGGAACGCCGCAATGAAATCGATGCTGACCGCGCTCGGCCTTGCGGCCGTGATCGCGATGCCGGCGGCTGCACAAGATTTCGGGCCGCCTGAGCTGATCGTCGCCGCGAAGAAGGAAGGCAGGTTCGTCTATTACACGGCAAACTTCGCCGAGGTGGAGCAGGAGGTCATCAAGGCCTTCAACAAGCGCTTCCCCGAGATCAAGGTGGAGATGGTGCGTGCCCCGGGCGGGCAGCTCATCACCCGTGTCAAGACGGAAGCCGCCGCCGGCAAGCTCGCAGCCGACGTGGTCGATCATTCCGATCGCGCGCTCATGAGCGAGCTGGCGGGTCTATTTCAGGATTACGCGCCGCCGAACGGCAAGGATTACCTCCCGGAGTCGTTGATTTCACCGAAGCTGTGGCCGCGCGCCACGCTCGTGTGGTCGATCGCGTACAATTCGGCGCTGGTGAAGAACCCGCCGAAGACCTGGATGGATCTCACCAAGCCGGAATACGGCAACAAGCTGATCGGCCAGGTGATCGCGCCTTCGGGCGGCACGACCTGGACGCGCGTCATGTTCGAGCGTCAGGTGTTGGGAGAGGATTATTGGAAGAAGCAGGCGGTGACCAACCCCGTGCTCTATCCATCCGGCGCGCCGATGTCGGATGCGCTCGTGCGCGGCGAGATCGCAATGGGTCCGCTGCTCTACAATATCGTCTATACGAAGAAGCGGGACGGCGCGCCGCTCGAGATTTTCTTCGGCCCCGAAGGCGCCCCGGTCAATCCCTACGCCAGCGGCGTGACGACAACGGCCAAAAATCCCAACGCCGCGAAGCTGTTTCTGAACTGGTGCCTGTCCGAGGAAGGACAGACCTTCATGATCAAGGAGCTCGGTAACCTCACTTCGTTGCGCCGGGCGCCGGTCTATCCCGAAGGGTTCGATCCCAAGGTGGTCAAGGTCTGGTTACCGAACTTCGATCAGTACGTGAAGCTGCACGCGTCCTGGGTCGAGGACTGGAACAAGATCTACGGCTATCGGCAGTAGCCTGCGGGTGCTCGATGCAGCTGCAATAGGTCCATCCAAGGCTCGTATGTCGGCTTCCCTCGACGTCCGCGATCTGTGCAAGCAGTTCGCCATCGGTCGGCCCGCCGTAGACGGGGTGAGCTTTCACGTGCCGGCCGGCGAGATCGTGGTGTTGCTTGGTCCCTCCGGTTGCGGCAAGACCACGACGCTGCGCTGCGTCGCGGGCCTCGAGCATCCCTCTGCCGGGCGCATCAGCATCGGCGGACGCGTGGTGTCGGCGCCGGCTGATGGTGTCCAGGTGCCGCCGCGTTCGCGCAATATCGGCATGGTGTTCCAGTCCTATGCGGTCTGGCCGCACATGACCGTCAAGCAGAACGTCGCCTATCCGCTGCGGCATCGCCGTGCGCCCCGCGCCGAGATCGACCGCAAGACCAGCGAGGTATTGAAACTCGTCGGGCTCGGGGAATTCGCCGATCGTTCGGTCGTGTCGCTCTCGGGCGGCCAGATGCAGCGTGTGGCGCTTGCGCGCAGCCTCGTCTATCAGCCTCAGCTCCTGCTGCTGGACGAACCGCTCAG
>DATFVY010000310.1:0-9283 GCA_035259925.1 Burkholderiales bacterium | reverse complement strand
GCCACGGCGCGCGCGCCTCCGGCACCGGCTCCATGATGTCGGCCAGCGCCCCCGCTACCGTGCCGGCTTCGGCCACCATGCCGAGGGCGACCGGGTAGTAGCGCCCGATCGCCACCGGGTCGACGTCCACCTGCACGATCTTCGCCGCCGGCGTCACGATCTCGCTGCTGAAGCGCGCGGTGTTGAAGCCGAGGCGGGTGCCGAGCGCGAGTATCAGGTCGGCATCCCGCACCAGGCCGGTTGCCACCGGGTTCCCGCGCGGTCCGACACCGCCCGCGTAGAGCGGATGGTCCACCGGCGCAACATCGGTGTGTCCGGCGGAGTTGGTGATGGGGATCTGCAGCTTTTCGGCGAGGCGCACCAGGGCAGCGCTGCCGCGGCCCCACTTGATGCCCGCTCCGGCGTGGATCACGGGCGACCTGGACTCGAGGATCATCGCCTTCACCCGCTCCAGCGCGGCGCGCTCGACCGTGCCGGCCGCGACTTCCGGCTGTCCGCCCCGCGGCGGGATGGCGACGTCGACCTCGTGATTGAGCAGGTCGCGCGGGATCTGCACTACGACCGGGCCACGCCGGCCGGCGTTGGCGACGCGGAAAGCCTCCAGCAGGAACTCGGGCACGCGCTCCGGCCGAGTCACCGTCATCACCCGCTTGGTCACGGGCAGGAACAGCGTGTGCTGGTCGATCTCCTGGAAGGTGTCCTTGCCAAGGTCGGCGGTGGACGGCAGCCCGGCGATGACGACCACGGGCGAGTAGGCGAGCTTCGCGGCGGTGAGCCCGAGCATCATGTTGGCGACGCCCGGCCCCGCCTGTCCGCAGATGAACAACCCCGGCGTCCGGGTCACGCGCCCGTAGGCGTCCGCCATGTGCACGCCGCAGTTCTCGTGGCGCACGCCGACGTAGAGCATGTCCTTGGCGTCGTAGAGCGCGTCGTAGATCTCGAGCGTGGAGGAGCCCATCAGCCCGAAGATCCGGCTCACTCCTGCCGCGCGCAGGGCTTGCACCGCGGCGACGCCGCATTTCATCTTTGCCATCCCGCCTCCATCATCAGCAATCGCGCAACCGCGACCAGCACGACCACCGCGGCCGCGGCCTCCAGCCATATCGTCAGGTTCATCGCGAGGGTATGCGCCGACACCGGCGCGAGGCCGTAGTGCACGAGGCTGTCGAGACCCAGCACACCATACACGGCGACCATGGCAAGCCCGGCCCACCGGTAGCCCCGGCGGAAAACAAGGTAGCCGGTCAGTCCCACGGCTGTTTGCCCGGCCCATACGGCCATTACGCGGGCCGGCGTAAGCCACGCCGGCATGTCGGGGTAGTCCTGCAGAAAGGCGGCATTGTGGGAAAAGTGCAGCAGGCTTGCGCAGGCGTAGACGAGCAGGGCGGCCGCCAGCCATCCTGCGCCCCTTGCCTCTGCCCGGTTTTCCATCACATCAACTCTTTCCGGCGAGAGCTTCGGGATTCAGCACGTTGACCGGCTTGCCATCCGCGAACGCGAGGATGTTGTCCACGGCGGCCCCGTAATATTTTTCGTAGGTGTCGCGGTCCACGTAACCGAGGTGGGGCGTGCAGATCACGTTGCTCATCTTGAGCAGCGGGTGATTGCCGTTGAGCACCGGCTCGTCGTCGTACACATCCAGCGCGGCAAATCCCGGCCGCCCCTCCTTGAGCGCCCGCACCAGCGCGCCCTCCTCGATGATCGGCCCGCGGCTGGTATTGACGACGAGCGCCGTCGGCTTCATGCGCGCGAGGTCCGCGTGCTTGACGATGCCGCGCGTCTCCTTGTTGAGCGGGATATGCAGGCTCACGATGTCGGCGGTCTCGAAGAAGGCCTCGCGGCTGGCGGCGATCTCGAAGCCATCGGCGCGCGCTTTGCCGGTCGAGCCTTCGCGCCCCCAGCAGATCACGCGCATGTCGAACGCGCGGCCGACCCGGGCGACGATGCTGCCGATGCGGCCGTAGGCATACACACCCAGCGTCTTGCCCACCACGGTGGTCCCGATGGTCGTCTGCCAGCGGCCGGCCTTCAGCTGTCCGACCTCCTCCGGAATGTGGCGCAGCAGCGCGAGAATCAGGCCCCAGGTCAGCTCGGCGGTGTGGTTCACCTGCCCGGCGCCCGAGCCGCAGACCATGATGCCCTTCTCGGTGCACGCGACCATGTCGATATGGTTCGCGTTGCGGCCAGTCTGGCTGATGAGCTTGAGCGTCGTCGTCTTCTCGGCGGCCGCGCGCGGGAACGGCGTGCGCTGCTGCAGGAAGATCACCGCTTCCGCGCCCTTCAGCCGCTCGGCGAGCCTGGCGGGGTCCTTCACCGTGTCGTGGTAGATATCGACCTGGTGGCCCTTGAGCCTCGGGTAGCACTTGAGCGTGCGGAATACGTCCTGGTAGTCGTCGAGCACCGCGATTCTCATCTCTTCATCCTCTTGATTTCACCGAACCACCATATGAACTCGCGCCCCCGATCAGGCGGGCGCTCAAGATTAGCAAATATCGGAATGCCGTTGGACGCTATCGGCGTTCATCGGCGTTCCTCGGCGGCGCTTTTCTGTCGCGGTTGAGCCAGCCGCCGCCCGCCAGGATCAGCGCGTTCACGGCGAAAACGGGCGCCACCCCGAGAACCGAGCCGATGCTGCCGAACAGGATCGGCACCACGATGTGCGTGAACTGGTTGATGGTGACGCGCATGCCCAGCGCCTCGCCCGAGCGTCCTTCTGGCGCCCGGGTGAATACCAGCATCAACGTGACCGGCTGCGCGCAGCCCATGCCCAGCCCGCACACGAGCGCCACGAGCGAGAGGGCGACCGCGCCGGTAAAGAACGGGAACAGCGTGAAGGCCACGGCCGACACGTAGAGCGAGCCGTTGAATACCGCGTCCGTGCCCCAGCGCTTGACCAGCGCCGGCAACCCGATGCGCACGAAGAAGGCGGATACGCCGAACATGCCGAGAACAACGCCGATCGCCGAGGCGGACAGCCCGACCGAGTGGCCGTAGATCGGCATGTAGAACTGGAACAGGTCCTGCCCGGTCACTGCCATCGCGCTCGCGATCAGGGTGCGCCGCAGCGCCGGGATGGCGAGGAGGCTGGTGGACAGCACGGCCTGCTCCTCCTCGCTCTTCACGCGGGGGCCGCGGCCGACCTCGCGTGCGAACGCCAGGAGCAGCACCGGCACCAGCGGGAGCGCCGCCATGTAGAAGTAGCTCCGCGCGTGCCCGAAGTAGTCGATCGAGATCCCGCCCGCCAGGGGACCGAAGAACGACCCGATAGCCATGACCAGCGCGTAGTTGCTGAAGTTGCGCGTGCGGTCCTCCGCGGCGCCGAGCGAGCCGACGAGGTTCTGCGCCGACACGTTGGCCATCATGTGCGAAACGCCGATCAGCGCTGCGGATGCATAGAGCGCCGCCATCGACTCGAACATCCACGGCAGCAGCAGGCCCGCGGTGACGCCGAGAGAGCCGATCAGCATCGGCAGCCGCACGCCGAGCCGGTCGGTGAGCTTGCCGACGGAGAGCGCGAGCAGCGCCGGCAGCAGCGAGTACATCGCGATCATGACGCCGATCACGAACTGCGACGCGTCGAGCTCGATCGCGAACAGGGACACCAGCACCTTGCTCGCGCGGAAGCTCGACATGTTGCACAGCACGATCAGCAGGACGGTGCCGATGCTCATGTCACGCGGCGAGTCGTTGAGCGGCGGGAGAAAGGTATTGCGCCGGCAGGAAGCCCGGTTTGAAAATCGCGCGGCATTTCGAGAGCGATTGTAGCGTAGAGGCGGCCGTCGCCTAGAATTGCGGCGTGCAGAAATCGATCGCCACCGCAATCACCGCGTGCGCAGCGGCGCCCAATCACCCTCAGCTTTCGGCCATTGCCGCCTGGTATATCAGCCCCGGCCAGCGCAAGGCTTTGAGGATCCGCTCGCGGCGGATACACGACGGCCGCAGCTTCGTCGCCGTGCGGACCGAGATCCGCATCGCGGACGGCTCACGCGTGCTCGAGGTGGTGAGCCATCACGCTGCTTGATGAAGCGTGACGCGAAGATGCGTGACGCGGTGAAACGTTCAGGGCTTGCGGCCGAAGAG
Source organism: Burkholderiales bacterium (assembly GCA_035259925.1). GTDB lineage: Bacteria > Pseudomonadota > Gammaproteobacteria > Burkholderiales > SG8-41 > SG8-41. The sequence goes on along the minus strand of DATFVY010000310.1, from coordinate 5,203 downwards.
AAGCAGGATGACGCCGATCGCAATGCCCCCGGCGCCGGCCCAGACGGGGACGTTGATTCTTTCCTTTTCCGTGACAGAGAACTGCAGCGAGCCGACCTTCAGGTCGTGCTTGTCCTTGGTGTAGCTGAAGCCGCCGTAGATCAGGCCAAGCGTCCCGGCCACGATGAGAACGATGGCGATGATTCTCGTCAAACCCATGAACTCCTCCTCATGACGCTGTCAATTCCTGCCCCCGCGGTTTGACAGTTGCCGGCCAACGGGGTTTCCGCGCCTGCGTCACTCGGGCTTGGCGCCCGATGCCTTCACTACCTTGGCCCACTTCGCCGTTTCCATTCTCATATAGGAACCGAACTGCTCGGGCGTCGACCCGACCATCTCGAAGCCCAGCGCATCGAGCCGCTGAACCACGTCGGCCGACTTGAAGATCTTCACCAGCTCCCCGTGTAGCCGTACCACTACAGGCCGGGGCGTCCCGGCCGGCGCCAGCACTCCGTACCAGGCGGTCGCCTCGACTCCGGGGAAGCCCTGCTCGGCGATGGTTGCAATGTCCGGCAGCACGGGAGAGCGCCTCGCGCCCGTGACCGCCAGCGCCCGCACCTTCCCGCTCTTGATGTGCGGCATCGCCGCGGAAAAGCCGCTGAACATGACCTGCACATGGCCGCCGACCAGGTCGATGATCGCCTGGCCGCCGCCCTTGTAAGGCACATGGGTCATCTTCATCCCGGCCAGGCTGTTGAGCAGCTCGCCGGTGAGATGCCCGACGCTCGCGACACCGGTCGAAGCGAAGTTGACGGCTCCGGGCTTCGCCTTGGCCAGCGCGATCAGCTCCTGCAGTCCCTTCGCCTGCACCGAGGGGTGCGCCGTCAGCACGTTGGGCGAGGTGGCGACCTGGGTGATGGGCGAGTAGTCCTTGGCGGGGTCGTACGGCATCTTCGCGTAGAGGCTGGGCGCGATGGCCAGATTGGCGAGATAGCCGAGCAGGATCGTGTAGCCGTCGGGCGGGGCCTTGGCGACGATCAGCATGCCGATGTCGCCATTGCCCCCGGGTCGGTTGTCCACCACGATCTGCTGCCCGAGCGTGTCAGCAAGCCTGGGCCCGATGGTGCGGGCGAGCGTGTCCACGCTCCCGCCCGGCGCGAACGGCACCACGAAGCGCACCGGCCGCGACGGGTACTGCTGCGCGAGCGCGGGCGTCGCCGCGATCGCGCAACAAACCAGGATGACCCTGACGCTCGTGCCGGATTGACTCATCACTCGTCACCCGTCACTCGTCACTTCACTTGTCCCTGCAGCCCCGCTGTCTTCACCGCCGCTGTCCACCGCGGTATTTCGGCGCGAATGTAGGCGGCGAATTCCTCGGGCGAGCTGCCGACCGCCTCGGCGCCCTCTTGCGCGAGGCTTGCCTGGACATCCCTGGATTGCGTCGCCTTGACGACCTCCGCGTTGAGCTTCGCGACGACACCCGCCGGCGTGCCCGCGGGAGCGAGCACGCCGAAAAACGACGTAACCGAGTAGCCCGGCAGCGCCGCCTCGGCGACCGTGGGAAGCTCGGGGGCCTGCGGCGTCCGCTTCGGCCCGGTGACCGCCAGGGCGCGCACGCGCTGGGTGCGGATGTGGGGCAATCCGGCCGTGATGTTCGCGAACATCACCTGGAGCTGCCCGCTCATCAGATCGACCAGCGCCGGTCCGCTCCCCTTGTACGGCACATGCAGCATCTGCACGCCCGCCATGCTGTTGAAGAGCTCCCCCGCAAGGTGAGTCGAGTTACCCGGCCCGGCGGATCCGAACGCGAGCGCCCCCGGGTTGGCCTTCCCGAGCGCGATCAACTGCTGCGCGGTGCGCGCGGGCACCGATGGATGAACGATCACGACGTACTGCCCGGTCGAGACCAGGCTCACGGGCGTAAAGTCGCGGACGACGTCGTAATTGAGTCCGCTGTAGAGGCTCACGTTGATGACGTGCGCCGGCGTGCCCATGAGCAGCGTGTAGCCGTCCGCAGGCGCCCTGGCTGCGATCTCGGCGCCGAGATTGGCGCCGGCACCAGCGCGATTGTCCACCACGACCTGCTGGCCGAGGCCCCCCGAGAGCTTCTGGGCGAGGATGCGGGAGACGATATCGACGCCGCTGCCCGGCGAGGAAGCGACGATGATGCGCACGGCGCGCGCAGGATATTGCTGGGAAACGGCGGGCGCGGCGAATGCCAGCGCCAGAAAAAGAAGGAGAAGCCTGCCGGTCACTGGTCACCGGTCATTCGTCACCGGTTCTTGAGCGCGCCGGCGTCGTTGCGCCAGCGCTCCCACGCCCAGCGCTGGTCCTCCCGGATCTTTTCGTCCTCGACCATGCCCCGCACCAGCGCGGTGATCTCGGACTCGTAGCCGTCCTTGCGCTTCCTGATCTCCCACTGCTTGCCCGCGGGGAAAACGGGGGATTTCAATATCTCGCGTAGTTTCATCGTGTTCAGGAGTGATGAAGTGAGGCAGTGATGAAGTGATGAAAAAGCGGCAGTGGGTCCCGTCACTGCATCACTTCGTCACCTCGTCACTGGTTTTTCTGTAACAAGAACAGGTGTCCGCGATCCTTGTGTCCGGCGCCAGCGGCTTGGGCTGGGAGGGGCCGACCATATAGGAAAAAAAGTCCAGAAACACGACACTCAGCACCACCGCCCCGGCGGCACTGCCGCTTACCTTGAGAGTGCCGCCGGGCGCGCCGGCGGGGATGGGCTGGCCCGAGGAAAACGATGCGCGGCCGCCCGCGAATTTCGTCGACCCGCTGACCTGTGTGGCCGTGGTCGTCGTGGTCGTGCCGTTTACCGTGGTCTGGTTGCCGTACAGCGTGGCGTGGCAGCCAGACAGCGCCGCGCACAGCAGCCCGGCCACAGCAATGGCGGCAGCCTTCATGCGGTGAAGTATAGCGTCCCCCGACGGGATACGGGGAAGCAACGCCCGGGCTTGCCTAACGCATTCCCGGGAACCCCGGTGGGAACCCCGGCGGGAATCCCGGCGGCGCTCTGCCGTCGCTCTTGCGCGCCGTCATCTCGCTGCGGCTCGCCAGCACCGGCTCCAGCTCGCGCGCCTCAACGACGTAGGTCCACCGGGCGAGCGCCTTTTCCGCCGCGATGCGCTCCGCGAGCCGCTTGCGGCTCTCGGCGAATTCCTTGTCGCGCCTCTCGGTGTCCTCTTTCTTCTCGCCCTTCTCCGGGGCGCGGCTCCTGGGCGGCTCGCCCGTCACCGTGAAGCTCACGAGGTATTCGTTGCCCTGCTTCTTCCTGGCCGCCTTCACGCGGTAGACCAGGTTGTCGAAGGTCTCCGCCACGGCAACGACCGGCTTGTCGGTGGCATCCGCCTTCGCGTTGGCGGCGACGTCGTCAAATCCCAGGGAACCGAGCTTGTTCACCGCGCCTACGGCCGCGCCGGGATTGAGCGCGCCGCCGCCCGCCGCGAATTTCCACTGGCCCCATTCCTCCGCCCGCGCGATCTTCCAGCTCGGGGCGGCGCCTTCCGGGCCGACGGCCAGGGTCCGGATGCGGTCCGCCTTGAAGAAATCCTTGCTGAGCCAGCGTCCCGGGCTCGCCGTGACGGAGTTGAGCGGATCGGACACGACCACGACCGTGTCCTTGGCATTGGGCGGGAGCACGTAGCGCCCCGCGGGTACGCCGTCCTTCGCCGCCGGCAGCGGATTCATGGGGTCCTTCTTGAGGACTTTCTTGCCGATCACCAGCCGCGCCAGAGGCTTGCCCGCGGCGTCCTTCATTTCTATCAGCGTGCCTGCGCCTTCCTTGGCCCCGGGCTCCGCCAGCTCGACCCGCGGCAGCAGCGACGCCCCCACCTGCTCGGACTGCGTCACCTTGAGTTCGACCAGCTTGATCAGGAAATCGCTGATCTCCTGGAAGCTGGCGGGATAGCCGCCGCGCTCCTGCACGACCCAGCCTTTCTCGGTGCGCGCGAGCGTAACCTGCTGCTTCGCGTCCTGCAGGCGGAGCTCGGCGACCTCGGCGATCTTGAGGTCGGGCAGCAGCTTGGCGCCGATTCTTGCGCCGCTCGCGCGGTAGGCCGAGATGTCCTGCCAGATGATCGCGAGGCCGGCGCCGCCCAGCACAACCAGCACGGCGACGAGGATGAGAAACTGCTTGCGGTTCATGCGGCGACGGTCACTGCTGCGCGGCGGCCGCTGCCGCCCTGCGACGGCGGAGCGCCAGCGCGAGGCCGGTCAGCGCCACGAGCAGGGGCACCAGCCCGATGTTGACCACCTTGGTCCAGAACTCGAGCGAGTCGGTTTCGACGCGCAGGTTCTTCCTCAGCTCCTTCAGGTCGCGGCGCGTCTCTGCCGCCCGCTTGCGGAAATTGTCGAGTTCGGCCTGCTGCTCCGGCGTCAGTATCGTGCTCGCCGCGCCGCCCTTGGTGGTCTGCAGCTTCTTCAGGTTTTCCTGGGTCTGGTTGAGGTTGTCTTCGAGCTCCTTGATCTTGCCCAGGTACTGCTGCTGCGCCTGCGCTTCCATGTCGCGGATCAGCGCGAGCGGCTTGCTGAAGGTGGCGCGGCTGCGCAGGCCGATCAGCGCGTTGTCGCCCGAGAAATGCTCGACCAGCCCCAGCGCAAGCGCGAGATTGCCGTTGCGCGGCACGGCGACGCGTTGGCCGAACACCTCCTGGATCTCGACCGCCGCGCCGTCCGAGAGCAGGTCCACGTCCGCGACCAGCACCACCGAGTTCTCCGCGGCGGACTGCTTGAGCTGCGGCTCCGGCTTCGCCTCTTCCTTCTTCGGCTCGGCGCCCTTCTTGCCTGCCCGCGGCGGCGGCGCGAAGGGCTTGGGCTTGCCCTCCGGAAACGCCGTGTGGAACTTGCCGGTCAGGCGGATCGCGAGCGGCATCTGCTCGTTGGTGGGCTGGAAGCCGCGGGTGGACGGCTCGCCGGACAGCGTCGCGATGATGAGGTCCACCGGCATCGCGTTCTTCGACGTGTGCGCGAGCACCGTCTGCGTGAGGCCGTCCGCCGGCTTGCCCTTGAAAGCGCCGCCGAAGGGGATCAGCAGCGTGCCGACCTGGCTCGTCACCACGTCGTCCATGTTGAGCGCCTGGTTGTTGAGGTTGAGCAGGGTCGGCAGCAGCCGCGGCCCCGAGCCGCTCGCATAAGTGAGGTCCGCGATGACCTTGCCCATATCCACGTCTATGCCCCAGGCCTTGAACAGGTTGTAGAAGGTGGACGACCC
>DATFVY010000309.1:0-9284 GCA_035259925.1 Burkholderiales bacterium | reverse complement strand
CAGGCTGTACACCGGGATACCGTGCGTGGCATCGGTGTAATCCGGCGACTCGATCATGTTGTCCTGCTTGTCTCCGCGCAGCCCATGCTGGGGACCGAAGGCCGCGGTGAGGCGGATGTCGCCGAGCGCCGCAAGCGCGTCCAGAGAATGCGCGAGATCGCGCGTCACCGATGCCGGGTGCGCAAGCAGCGCGACGCGCCGGCCGGCGAGCGGTTTGCGCAGCTTCGGGTCTTCCAGCAAGCGCTCGATCCCGAGTTTCATCCGTCCGCCTTCAACTCTAGGGCGAATGCCTGGGGATGATGAAAATCGGGCTTGCCGGGCGCATGCCGCAACGCCCAGTACGAGAGCGCGCCGTCGCTGTCCTCTATCACAGCCGACAGCGCGAGCGACAGGTCCGCGCGGGCATGCGCTGCCGAGAGACGATCGAGGTGTATGACCGCGTCGATCTCGAACCGGCCTGCGGCGCCGCGAACGGTGACCTGCGGGGCCGCTCCCGCGGCGCCCGCTTCGGCCGGCTTGCGATAGCCGTCGAAGGCGTACTGCGCCCACTCGCCGGAGGGCGACAGGTTGAATTCATGGTAGGCCGCCAGCCCCTTGCGGGCGATGAAGATCTCGCAGCAGGTGTGCTCCCACAAGCGGCCGGCGCTGCGCGGCGCCCGCGGCGCCGGCACACGCAACTGGTCGAGATCTCCCTCGACGATATACGTAACTGCCAAGCTGCCCCGCGGCGCCCTGCGCACGCGGGCGGCGATGCCGCGCACTGCTTCGGTAGGGGTTTCAGGGTGGCAGGCGAGCGTGACCGTGTGCACCGGGTCGGGCGGCATCGCCTTGAAGCCTATCACGTGACGCGTGACGGGTGATGAGCGATGGACAACAAAAAAGGCGGCCGTAGCCGCCTTTCCTGCAGAGTCGATCCCGGGTCAGGCCGAGAAAGAGGAGCCGCAACCGCAGGTGGTCGTCGCGTTCGGGTTCTTGATCACGAACTGCTCGCCCTCGACGCTTTGCTGGTAGTCGATCTCGGCTCCGGTGAGGTACTGCAGGCTCATGGGATCGATCAGCAGCGTCACGCCGCCTTTCTCCATGCGCGTGTCATCGGAGCCTGCTTCCTCGTCGAAGGTGAAGCCGTACTGGAAACCCGAGCAGCCGCCTCCCTGCACGAAGACGCGCAGCTTCAGGTTGGGATTGCCCTCCTCGTCGATCAGCCGCTTCACCTTCGCCGCGGCGGCGTCGGTGAATACCAGCGGGTCGGGCAGCTTTTCGGTCACTGCGTTCATTTCACACTCCTGTCGGCGGCCTCACTCCGCCTGCGCCGGCTTGAACTTGACGACATTCTCCGCCTTGCCGTCGCTCTGGTAAACCAGTCGTCCCTGCACCACCGCACCGAGCTGGATCTCGAGCGTCTTGTAGTGCACGTCCCCTGTGACATTCGCCTTGGCCTGCAGTTCAACGTACTCGGCCGCATGCACCTGCCCCACGACCGTGCCGTTGATCACGATGTGCGAGACGCGGATAGCACCCTCGATGTGCGCGTCCTCGGACAGCACCAGCGTGCCCGGCTTGCCCTCGGCCGCGATCACGTCGCCGTGCACGCGTCCATCCACCCGCAGCCCACCCGTGAAGGTGATGCTGCCTTCGATGGTGGTGCCGGCCCCGATCAGGCAGTCGATCCGGTTCTGGGGCTTGCTACCCGGTTTGTTGCCGAACATGTGACTCTCCCAGTAAGACGGTAACGAGGGGACGCCCCCTCATGCTCCCCTACTTTAAGAACGGTCTCTATGGCTATGAAACACTTACCGTTTGCGATAGTTTAGGCGCATTTGCGCCGCTTTCAAAGACCCTCACCTGGAGGCTCTTGACCACCGTCCCGGGCGCGACCTTGAAAGTGCCCTCCACGCGCTGGAAGAACTTGAAGCTGACCTGGTATTCGCGGGCGTTTTTCTGGTCTTCCGGCGGCAGCGACAGGACGAATTTGCGGTCGCCCTGCTCCAGGTTCACGACGAACTGCAGCGCACCGTGGAACTCCCTGACACGCTGCCCGCTCTGCACGAGCAGCAGGCGGTAGCGGTACTCGCCCGGCAGCGCGTCCGCCTGCACCCGGAAACGGTTGATGCTGAGCCCGAGCTCCTTGCCGCCCGAGGCCATCAACGACTGGAACAGGGCGAGGTCCTCCTTGAGCGCTGCGTTTTCCTCGGAGAGGAGCTTGACCTGCCGGTTGAGGTCGCCGTAGGTCGCCCGGTCGATCTGCAGCTGCCGCTCGACGGAAGCGACCTGCGAGCGCAGTTCCAGGATCTGCGTGTCGCGCTCGCGGATCTCGCCGCTCATGCGCCCGATCGCGCGCGCCGCTTCGCTTTGCCGGAAGCCGGCGAGCTCCATCCCGTAGTCGTACGCCGTCCAGCCCACGCCGACCACGAAGCCGCCGACTGCGATGACACCGAGCCAGCGCCAGTACCAGGGCACGTGCGCCCGCACCGTGACCCGCCGCGAAGTAGCCCCGAACCTGCGCTTGAGCGAGCGGAGAAAGGTCATGGCTGTCAGGGTATCAGCGCGAGTTGCTCGAGGCCAGAGGACTCCGGCAGCCCGAACATGATGTTCATGTTCTGCACCGCCTGCCCCGACGCGCCCTTCACCAGGTTGTCGATGACCGACAGGATCACGGCGATATCACCGCCGCGCGGCTGATGCACCGCGATACGGCAGGTGTTGGCGCCGCGCACGGAGCGGGTGTCGGGATGGGCCCCGCTCGGCATGACGTCGACGAAAGCCTCCTTCGCGTAGCGCTTCTCATAGAGCGCCTGCAGGTCGGCCTTGCCCGTGAGCCGGGCGTAGAGCGTCGCGTGTATGCCCCGGATCATCGGCGCAAGGTGAGGCACGAACACCACGTTGACTGCGCGGCCGGCGGCGCGGGTGAGCCCCTGCGTGATCTCCGGGTGGTGGCGGTGGCCGGGCACGCCGTAGGCCTTGAAGTTGTCGGAGGCCTCCGCCAGCAGCGTGTGCACCTCGGCCTTGCGGCCGGCGCCGGAAACGCCGGACTTCGCGTCCGCGATCAGGTGGTCGAGATCCGCGACCTTGGCCTCGACGAGCGGCAGGAAACCGAGCTGCACCGCAGTCGGGTAGCAGCCGGGATTCGCCACGATGCGCGCCTCGCGGATCCGCTCCCGGTTCACTTCCGGCAGGCCGTAAACGGCCTCACCCACCAGCTCCGGGCAGGCGTGCTTCACGCCGTACCACTGCTCCCACAGCGCGACGTCCTGGATGCGGAAATCCGCCGCGATGTCGATGACGCGCACGCCGCCGTCCACCAGCGCGCGCGCCTGCTCCATGGCGACCCCGTTGGGCGTCGCAAAGAAAACCAGGTCGCAGGCCGAGAGGCCGGCTTTCGCCGGGTCGGAAAACTTGAGCCGCACGCGGCCGCGCAGATTGGGGAACATCTCGGCCACGTCCAGCCCCGCTTCCTTGCGCGAGGTGATCGCGGCGAGCTCGCACTGCGGGTGCTGGGCGAGCAGGCGCAGCAGTTCGACGCCGGTGTAACCGGTGCCGCCGACGATGCCGATCCTGATGCCGTTCCGCGCCACTTGCGCTACTCCTGCCCCGGGGGTCGATTCAGAACGACTGAAACGGCGCCCCCTGATGTAGGGGAGCATGAGGGCAGTATCCCCTCATTCCCACCCTGCCCTGGGGGGCCGGTTCAGAACGACTGAAACGGCCCCCCCCCTGATGTAGGGGAGCATGAGGGGAGTATCCCCTCATTCCCATCCTCAACCCAGCCCACAGACAACAAAGCCGCCCGCAGGCGGCTTTGCTGCAGACAAACCGAACTACCGCTTCGAGTATTGCGGGCGACGTCGCGCCTTGTGCAGGCCCACCTTCTTGCGCTCGACCGCGCGCGCGTCGCGCGTCACCAGCCCCGCCTTCTTGAGCGCGGACTTGAGCGAGGCGTCGTACTGGATCAGCGCGCGCGTGATGCCGTGGCGGACCGCGCCCGCCTGCCCCGATTCGCCACCGCCGTCCACGTTCACGGTGATGTCGAAGTTCGCCGTCATCTTGGTCACCTCGAGCGGCTGGCGCACGACCATGCGCCCGGTCTCGCGCGAGAAGAACACGTCCACCGGCCTGCCGTTTACGGTGATGGTGCCCTTGCCGGGCGTGATGAAGACCCGCGCTACCGCGGTCTTGCGGCGGCCGGTGCCGTAGTGCTGCTGCTGGCGTTGCATGGCCATGGCGTTCCTATACCTCCAGGGGCTTGGGCTGCTGCGCCGCGTGCGGATGGCTCGCGCCCGTGTAGACCTTCATTTTCTTCAACATCGCGTAGCCGAGCGGACCCTTGGGCAGCATGCCCTTCACCGCGAGCTTGAGCACGCGCTCGGGTTGCCGCGCGTGGAGCTTCTCGAACGACTCGCTGAAGATGCCGCCGGGATAGGTGCTGTGCCGGTAGTAGATCTTGTTCTGCGCCTTGCGGCCGGTCACGCGCAATTTATCGGCGTTGACCACGACGATATAATCGCCGGTGTCCACGTGGGGGGTGAACTCCGGCTTGTGCTTGCCGCGCAACCGCCGCGCGATCTCGGAGGCGAGCCGGCCGAGCACCTTGCCCGAGGCATCCACCACATACCATCCGGCCTGGACGGCGTCGGGCTTTGCCGTATACGTTTTCATGCGTGACCGCGTTCCCGGAAACGTGGAAAAGGGCGAATTCTATTGCAAATCAGATGCATGTGTCAACGTTTTTGGGCCCGGTCCGAGGCCGTGGAGCCGGCTTTGGCGGGGCTCTGCTAGGGCACCCTCATGGAATGGCTGATCACTAACACGATCGCGGCCCTGCTGATGCCGCTCGGCATCGTGCTGGTCCTGCTGCTGACGGCACTGCTGATGGCGTGGCGATGGCCTCTGCTGGCGTGGCGGCCGATCGCGATAGCCTGCGTCATGCTGTATGCGCTATCCACGCAGTTCGTCGCCAACGGGCTGTTGTACGTGCTGGAGCCCGCGCCGCGCGATCCGGCCGCTGACCCGAGCGGACAGGCGATCGTGGTGCTGGGCGGTGGAACCTACTACAAGGCACCCGAGTACGGCGGTGATACGGTCACGGCCCAGACCCTCTTGCGCCTGCGCTACGCCGCGCGCCTGCAGCGCGCGCTGGGCAAGCCGGTGCTCGTCACCGGAGGCTCGCCGGAAGGCAGCCTCGTCGGCGAGGGGCAGCTCATGAAGCAAGCGCTGGAGAAGGATTTCCACGTTCCGGTGCAATGGGTCGAGCAGCGCTCGCACAACACGCTGGAGAACGCGCGTCTCAGCTACCGCCTGCTCAAGCCTGCGGGCATCGAGCGGGTCTACCTCGTCACCCACGCCTGGCACATGCCGCGCGCGCGGCGCGCCTTCGAACACGCCGGCTTCGCGGTGATTCCCGCCCCCACCCGCTTCGCCACCCGTTTCGAGCTGACGGTGGTCGATTTTCTGCCCAGGGCCGAGGCGCTGCACGACAGCAGCCTGTTTTTCCACGAGATCGCGGGCATCGCCTGGTACTACGTGCGCTTCCTGCTCAAGTTCTGAGGCCGTCCATGAAAGTGCGCATCAAGTGGCTGGAAAACGTCGCCTTCGTCGGCGAGTCGGAGAGCGGACACGCGCTGGTCATGGATGGCGCGCCCGAGGGCGGCGGGCGCAACCTGGGGCCGCGGCCGATGGAGACGGTGCTGATCGGGACCGGCGGCTGCACCGCCTACGACGTGGTGCACATCCTGCGCCGGGGCCGCGCGCCGGTCACCGATTGCGTGGTGGAGATCGCCGCGGAGCGCGCAGCGGAAGACCCGAAAGTCTTCACCCGCATCCATTTCCATTTCGTCGTGACCGGAAAGGCGTTGAAGCGCGAGCAGGTCGAGCGCGCGATCCATCTCTCCGCGGAAAAGTACTGCTCGGCTTCCATCATGCTCGGGAAGACCGCCGAGATCACGCACGACTTCGAGATTCGAGAAGCGTGACGACTGACGGGTGACGACTGACGGCGGCAGGATTCCTGCCGTTAGATCCAGAACGCGGTTTCGGTCATCACCTTCGACGACAACCGCATCGCGTCCTGCGCGGGCCGCGGCAGCTCGGAGGCGCCGTGTTCGATCGCGCTGGTGGCGTGGCGCGCCTCGTCTTCCTTCATCTTCTCCACGATGGCGCGGCTGCGGCTGTCCTCCGCAGGCAGCCGCTGCAGATGGCCCTCGAGGTGAGCCACGACCTGGCGCTCCGTCTCCGCGAGGAAGCCGAGGTTCCAGCGGTCCCCGAGGAGACCCGCCAGCGCGCCGATAGCGAACGAGCCGGCGTACCAGGCGGGATTGAGCAGGCTCTTGCGTCCACCCAGCTCGGTGATGCGGCGCTCGGTCCACGCGAGGTGCTCCGTTTCTTCCTGCGCCGCCTGCTCGAGCGCCGCTTTCGCCTGCGGGTTGCGCGCGGTCAGCGCCTGGCCCTGGTAGAGCGCCTGCGCGCAGATCTCGCCGGTATGGTTGACGCGCATGAGCGCAGCGGAGAGCGCGCGCTGCGACTCGGACAGCCCGGGGCTGGATAGCTCCTCTCCCGGAACAGGCCGCAGCGACTGCGCGGGCGCGAAAACCGTGCGCAGGCCGCGGTCGAAGGCGACGATCAATTCATCTACTGAAGGCAGCGACGGCATGGATCGAGTATAGCCTGCTCAGGATGAGGCACCAAACAGGCGCGCCAGTTCCGTTCCCGGATCTTCTGCCCGCATGAAAGCCTCCCCCACCAGGAAGCAGCGCACGCCCCGCGCGCGCACCCGTTCGACGTCCGCGTGCGCGAGTATCCCGCTTTCGGTGATCACGAGGCGCTCCGGGGGAATACGGTCGAGCAGATCGAGCGTGGTCTCGAGCCGCGTCTCGAACGTGCGCAGGTTGCGGTTGTTGATGCCGATGAGCGGGGTCTTCAGGGCGAGAGCCCGGTCGAGCTCGTTTCCGTCATGCGCCTCGACCAGCACCGCCATGCCGAGAGCACGCGCGGCATCCTCCAGCGCCTTCATCTGGACGGTTTCCAGCGCGCCCACGATCAGCAGGATGCAGTCCGCGCCGGCGGCGCGCGCTTCGTAGACCTGGTAGGGGTCGATCGTGAAATCCTTGCGCAACACCGGGAGCGCGCATGCCGCCCGCGCGCGCTGCAGGTGCTCGAGGGAACCGTGGAAGAATTCCGCGTCGGTCAGCACGGACAGACAAGCTGCGCCGTGGCGCTCGTAGCTCGCGGCGATGGCGGCGGGGTCGAACTTCTCGCGCAGGACGCCGCGGCTCGGGCTCGCTTTCTTGATCTCGGCGATGACGGCGGGTTGGCCGGCAGCAAGGCGCGCGCGCAGGGCGCCCGCGAAATCGCGCGGGGCCGCGGCATTGCGCGCGGCCTTCTCCAGGGCCGGCTGCGGCCGCGCTTTCTTCGCCTGCGCGACCTCGTTGGCCTTGGCGGCGAGAATGCGCCGCAGGACGTCAGCCATCGGATCGAGTGAGGCCGACGAACGCATCGAGCTTCTTGCGTGCCGCTCCGCTCGCGATCACCGCCAGCGCCCTTTGCACGCCGCCGGCCATGGTCGGCGCCAGCCCCGCGACGTAGATGGCCGCGCCGGCGTTCAGCGCGACGATGTCGCGCGCCGGCCCCGGATCATCGGCGAGCGCCGACAGCAGCATTGCCTTCGACTGCTCGACGCCCGTCACCTTGAGCGCGGCGGTGTCGTGCGTCTTCAGGCCGAATTCCTGCGGCGTCACCGTGTACTCGGTGATTCTGCCGTCCTTGAGCTCCCCCACCAGGGTGGGACCGCTGATCGAGATCTCGTCGAGCCCTTCCATCCCATGGACGACCATGACGCGCCGGCTGCCGAGGCGCTGCAGCACCCGCACCTGGATGCCCACGAGGTCGGCATGGAAGACCCCCATCAGCTCGTTCGGCGCGCCCGCCGGGTTGGTGAGCGGGCCGAGGATGTTGAAGATGGTCTTCACCCCCAGCTCGCGGCGCACCGGCGCAGCGTGCTTCATCGCGCCGTGGTGATTCGGCGCGAACATGAAGCCCACGCCCACCTCCTCAACGCAGCGGGCGATCTTCTCCGGCGTGAGGTTGATGTTCGCCCCGAGCGCTTCCAGGACATCGGCGCTGCCCGACTTGCTGGAGACGGAGCGGTTGCCGTGCTTCGCCACGCGGCCGCCCGCCGCTGCGCAGACGAAGGTCGCCGCGGTGGAGATATTGAAGGTGTGCGCGCCGTCGCCGCCGGTGCCGACGATGTCGATGACGTTGTCGGGGTCCTTCACCGGCACTTTGGTGGCGAATTCGCGCATCACTTCCGCCGCGGCCGCGATCTCGCCGATGGTCTCCTTCTTGACGCGCAGGCCGGTGATGATGGCGGCGATCAGGGTCGGCGAGATCTCGCCGCTCATGATGGCGCGCATGAGACCGAGCATTTCCTCGCGGAAGATCTCGCGGTGCTCGATCACGCGCGTAAGCGCTTCTTGCGGTGTCATGATTTCTCTCGCTCCAGGAAGTTCTTCAGCAACCGGTGGCCGTGCTCGGTGAGTATGGACTCCGGGTGGAACTGCACGCCCTCCACCGCGAGCTCCCGGTGGCGCACGCCCATGATCTCCCCTGCGTCGGTCCAGGCGCTCACTTCGAGAGCGCCGGGCAGGCTGGACCGCTCGATGGCCAGCGAATGATAGCGCGTCGCGGTGAAGGCGTCGGGCAGCCCCCGGAATACGCCGCGCCGGTCGTGGCGGATGGCTGAAGTCTTGCCGTGCATGAGCTCCTTCGCGTGCACGATCCTGCCACCGAACGCCTGCCCGATCGCCTGGTGGCCGAGACAGACGCCCAGTATCGGGATCTTTCCCGCGAGCTCCTTGATCAGCGGCACCGAGATCCCCGCCTCGTTCGGGGTGCACGGCCCCGGCGATATGACGATACGCGCGGGCTTCAGCCTCACGACGCCCTCCAGCGTGATCTCGTCGTTGCGGAACACCCGCACGTCCTCTCCCAGCTCGCCCAGGTACTGCACGAGGTTGTAGGTGAAGGAATCGTAGTTATCGATCACGAGCAGCATGGCGCGCCTCTCATTCGATGCGGGTGTCGAGACCCGATTCCGCCATTTCGGCCGCGCGCAGCAGCGCCCGCGCCTTGCTCTGGGTCTCCTGCCACTCCGCGGCGGGCTGCGAATCAGCGACGATGCCGCCGCCTGCCTGCACGTAGAGCGTGCCGTTCTTCACCACCGCCGTGCGCAGCGCGATCGCGACATCCATGTTGCCGTGGAAGCCGAGGTAGCCGACCGCGCCGGCGTAGACGCC
>DATFVY010000308.1:0-6049 GCA_035259925.1 Burkholderiales bacterium | reverse complement strand
AGCTGGCGCACGACAAAGAGCCCGAGACCGCTGTAGGAGAGCGGCGTCTTCGAAGGGCGGCAGGCTGGTAGACGCGCCGGGCACATGGCTGTAGGCGCGAAGGGCGAACAAGCGCATTGTTCGGCTTGTTTCGGGAACCAGAGATGAACCAGCGGAGCGAGCCGGACCACGAGCCGGAAGAACGGGCCCCCGCCCGCCTGCTCGATGTGCTGATTCGGGCAGGTTTGATTCTGGCTCTGGCGCTGCTGTGCTACCGTGTCTTCGCGCCATTCCTGGTGCTGATGGTCTGGGCGCTGATCCTGGCGGTCACGCTCTATCCGCTGCACCAGGCTGTCGCCCGCGGAATCGGCGAGAGGCAAGGCCTCGCGGCCATCCTGATCACCATCCTCGGCGTCCTGGTGATCGTCACGCCCACGGCGCTGCTGCTGAGTTCGATGGGCGATTCGCTGCAGCAGTTGATCAGGGACGTGCAGCACGACACGTTGCGGGTTCCGCCGCCGCGCCCCAATGTGGCCGCGTGGCCCGTGGTCGGCAAGAAGGTCTACGCCTTCTGGGAGAAGGCCCATGCCGATCTGCCGGGGCTGGTGCAGGGCCTGCAGCCGAAGATCGGCGATCTGGCGAAGGCGACGCTGGCGATGGTCGCCAGCATCGGCAGAGCGATTCTGCAATTCATCGCTGCCCTCATCATCGCCGGCATCATCATGACCTTCGGCGAGGCCGGCGATCGCAGCAGCAGGGCGATCTTCGCGCGTCTCGTCGGCAGCGAGCGCGGAGCAGAGTTCAGCCATCTCGCGGTAGCGACGATCCGCGCGGTCGCTCAGGGCGTCATCGGGGTGGCGTTCATTCAGGCAATC
Organism: Burkholderiales bacterium; assembly: GCA_035259925.1. Lineage (GTDB taxonomy): Bacteria > Pseudomonadota > Gammaproteobacteria > Burkholderiales > SG8-41 > SG8-41. Next base: position 5,195 of record DATFVY010000308.1, on the reverse strand, counting down.
ATCGTCGGTCTCTGCCTGCTGATCGCGGGCGTACCCTGGGCCGGGGTGCTGGCTGGCATCGTGCTCGTGCTCGGCATCGCGCAGGTGCCCGCGGCACTCGTTACCTTGCCCGTGATCGCCTACATCTGGGCGAGTGGCGACTACGGCAACGTCGCCGCGATCGCCTACACGATCCTGCTGTTCGTCTCTGGCTTGGCGGACAACGTCCTCAAGCCGCTGATGCTCGGCCGCGGCGTCGACGCGCCGATGCCGGTGATTCTGCTCGGCGCGCTGGGTGGTATGGCCGACTCCGGAATTCTCGGGATGTTCGTCGGCGCGACCCTGCTCGCGCTGGGCTATCAGATCTTCACGGGCTGGGTCGGCACCAATCCGGAAGGCGCAGGCCCAACCGACGGGGACGACAAGGCTGCCTGAACACCGCTGCCGCGCCCGCCACGGCACGATCGCGACCTTGAACAGAGCCTCACCAACGAGAGGCCCCACGAGCATGCGTATGACGAGCGCGGGACGCCCCCGTGCTACGTCGTGGTCATCGGCGCCAGTGGTTCGGCGATCACGAGCCTGCTTCCTCCGGAGAACGCCATCACTGTGCGGGGCACTCGCGGGTGTCTCGATGAGGTGCTTCAGGCTTGAGCGCCGAAGCGCCGCTCGCGCAGAGCTGGAACTGGTTAGGCGTCTGCGTGGCGATGGGGGTGAAGCTTACGCGCTCGCGAAGAAGGGACGAGTTTCGAAAATCGATCCCGAAAGGCGCGCCCCGTTTCGCGCCAGGCTGCGCTTCAGCACGAGATCGAAGAGAAGCGCGCTGTGGTCGCGGATCGTGCGCAGAATGGGAACCGCTCGCGCTTCGAGGAGGCCACGCGCGACGAAGTCGTTCAGGGACACGAGCGGAGGAATGCCCGGCAGCGGGTAGTCGGAGCCATTGAGGAGGCGTGCATGCCAATCGGTGCGCGCAAGCAACGTCTCGATGACTGCGGGATCCCGATTGGTCAGCGTGACGGCCGAAATGTCGGCGTAGATGCGGTCGCGATAGGCGGCATTGTCGAAGATCCGCGCGAAGAGTGCGAAATTGGCGACCTCGGGCCCGTTCGGGCCGCGGTCGAGGTCGCGGCCCGTTCCCAGCGATGCGCAATGTGCAACGATCACTCGAACGCCTGCATCGAGCGGACGCCGCAACCGCAACGGATTGTTGAGTTGCTCGAGGTTCGCGCCCTTCGTCGCATGCTCCGCGCCGCCGTGCGAGAGGAGTGGCAGGCGAAGGCGCGCCAGCGCCCGATAGAACGCGTCGCACCGCGGCGACCCAGGATCGATGCCCTGCGCCGACGGCAGCCATTTGACCGCTCGCGCCCCATTCGCCGCCGCCGCTTCGAGTCGCTCCACCGCGTCGCGAGCATACGGATGAATCGATGCTGCCCATTGAAAGCGGTCCGGACGCGCCTTCGCCACTGCCGCGGCACGCGCGTCCGGGACATAGAATGCCGAGCGCTCGCGCACCGGCGCGCCGCTCTCGTCGTGAAACCAGTCGAAGGCCAGCAGGATGGCGGAGACGCCTGCGGGCATGGCGTCGAGCTGCTCCTCGAGCCGCGCGACGATGCTCGTGTCAACGCGTCCGGGCGTGTCGTCGACGCAGGCCCCGTTGAGATAGAAGAGTCGCTGCGCGAACAACGTCGGATGTGCGAGCTTCGCCATCGCGGGGTTGGACCAGAGGCCGCTGCCGGAGTCGCCATTGCCGAAAAGATGGCAGTGCGCATCCCAGGCCTTGCTGGCGTCGAGACCATGCCAGGCGGCCACGACCAGCGGGTGCGAGGCCAGTTGAAGGGTCGATACCGGATAGCATGCGTTGCGCAGACCTTCCCGCAACGTGAAATCCCAGCCCGAGGCGAGCGCGGCGACACCAGCGGCAAGACCGAGAAAACCACGCCGGTTCATCGCCGGGTCGAGTCTCATCGAGGTGGCGAGCCTGCTACCGGAGGAGTAGCCGTGCGCCTGAGCGAGGGAACGAGTTCGAGCATCCGCCTTCCAATGCACTCGGGATAGTCTTCGGGGAACTTCCACAGCGTCCTCGCTTTGCCCGCTGGCACCAGGCAGCGCTTCTCCGGCGGAAACGAAAAGCGCAATGCGACCAAGACGTCGTTGGCGATCCACTCGTTGGCGTACCAGTATCCGTGCCCTCTGATTCCTCCCATCTCGTGCGCACCGCGTACGTCAGTGACATTGATGCCCTGGAAGCGCGGGTCGTTCCCCAGCCGCTCCAATTCGCGCGGGGAGAGCTCCTCGATGTTGGGGCGGCCAATTCGCGAAGCACCTGCGACCAGGCTGGAAAACCACAGCGCGGCGTCCCTTCGCGAATAGTACACGATGGTCTGCGACGCGAGGTCCATGATGGGCGGCATCCAATCGCGCGCAAAGGTCTTGAGATCCATATCCGATCCCGCGAAGATCGCGTCATCGATACGGTAGCGCCGCGCCAGCTGGGCGCGATCGGCCTCCGGATGCAGGTTACGCAATCGGGCGAGGGCTTGAGCGAGCAGAGGAGAGCCGCAGCTGTAGGCAATGACATCGATATGCTGCGCCTTCGTCTCGCTGAGCAGCTCGATCAGTCGCTCGATGTCTGGGATGTACCTCTCAGCACGGGGGCAGTCCGTCAGATAGTTCCAGAAATTCTGGCCCGTCGGCCACGGGAATGTGACCATTGCACCGTGCCCAAGGTAGGCCGACAACGAGCCCATCATGACTGCAACGTCGTCGAAGGTGACCCGATAGCCGGGGATGTACAGCACCAGCATGGGATTGTTGAGCTTTGCGAGCCGTGCATCGATGCGCGCGACCAGTTGTCGCTCGACCTCGCTCATGGTCTGTTCACGCGGCACCGACCCGAGTTCCTCGACGCGCTCGACCACCCCCGGCCGTGGCTTGGCGACGGTGCTCGTCCAATCCGATGCGGCCAGCTGATCGAACGTCCACCCAGGCTCGCCGAGCCTGACGTGGGCAACGCCGAGCCGCAGCTCCTGCCCCGGCGCATCGCTGTAGTGCTCTGGGTCGCCCGGCTTCGCCGGCGCGCGGGTAGTCGCGAAGTACACCGGCAGATCTGTCGTGCGCAACGGAGGCGGCAGGCGCGTCATGAGATCGAGCCGCTGGTCTTTGTAGAGCACGGGTGTGGCCATCATCACCGGCCGGTGCGCACAACCGCCTAGATAGACGAACAATGCACTGACCCAGACAGCGTACAGCTTGCTCGGGACGGGAAGCTTACGGCGATCGGTGGAGCTCAAAATTCCACACCGTCCGGCCGGCGGGCTGTGGGGAGAGTGCGGAGATGCTGCGCACAGCTCGGTCACGCTGCTGAGCTGCGGCACCGCAGCGTCGGTCGGCGAGCTCGACCGTCGTGACTTCGCGGTCGTCGATCATGGAGCTGCTGCACCGACGACATCAATTACCGTCCTGTCACCGGCGGCTCCTGCACGTCGGGCTCGAAGAGCCCGCGGAAGACCACGCCGGCGAGGAGCGCACCTGCGATCGGTGCGACCCAGAAGAGCCACAGCTGCTGCACCGCCCACCCCCCGACGAAGAGCGCAGGTCCGGTGCTGCGTGCGGGGTTCACCGAGGTGTTGGTGACCGGGATGCTGATCAGGTGGATGAGGGTGAGGCAGAGCCCGATAGCCATGCCAGCGAACCCGACCGGGGCGCGGCGGTGCGTGGTGCCGTGGATGACCATGAGGAACATGAAGGTCATCACGATCTCCGCGACCAGCGCGGCGGTCAGGGAGTACTTGCCGGGCGAGTGGTCGCCGTACCCGTTCGACGCGAAGCCGGCAGCGAGATCGAACCCGTGCGTGCCGCTGGCAATCAGGTAGAGCACGCCCGCGGCCACGATCGCGCCCACGGTCTGGGCGATGATGTACGGCAACAGATGCGCAGCCGGGAACCGGCCGCCGGCGCACAGGCCGACCGACACGGCGGGATTGAAATGTCCTCCCGAGATCGGACCGAACGCGTACGCCCCCGTGAGTACCGTGAGTCCGAACGCGAGCGAGACACCGAGCAGACCGATCCCCACCCCGGGAAAGGTCGCCGCCAGCACGGCGCTGCCGCATCCCCCGAGCACCAGCCAGAACGTCCCAAGGAACTCCGCCGCCAGTTTCGTCGTCATCGGCCCTCCTTCTCGCGTCGAGAGGCGAGCGTGCACAGTTCAGCTGTCCCGACCGTTCCGTCAGCGTTGCACCGAGCACAGGGAGGTCGCACGTTCGAACCCTCCGAAATTCGCCCGGCGCTGCAGGTTCCCGCCGCCCTTCACGCTGCGTGAGCGAGTCTGACGCGTCCTCCTCTAGCCACCGCACCGGGGTTTGGGTTGCACGATCGTCCTCGGGGCGAACTCGTCGTGATCGGATAGATCGCGATCATCTCGCTCCGCTGCTGTGCGACTGCAAGAGTTCCGGGGATGCTGGTACCACCTTTGTGACGGTGGCTCCAGAACCGCCCGCTCAACGATGGGATTTCGTCCCCGGCTCGTGCTCGCCGGACTTCGCGCTGCGCTGCCCCAGCCGGCGGCGCACGGCCTCCCGCACTTGACCCTGCAGCTCCCGCCGCAGCAACAGCAGCTTCGCCTGTTGTTCCACGGTGAGCCCCTGTTGCGCCTCCCGGAAGCTGTCCTCGGCCACGGAGGCAAGGTCGCGATCGACCGCGGTCGCCTGGGTGACCAGCTGTTCCAGCTCGGCCTTGTTCTTGTCGGGACGGGAGAGCGCGGCCCGGAGCTGCTTGTCGATCGTTTGCCGCTTCGCGAGCAGCTGCACGCGGCGTTCGTCCGCCTTGCGGAAGATCGTGCGCAGAGCGAGCGCCTTGTCGTCAGGGAGATCGAGGGCATCGACCAGTCGCATCATGAAGTACGTCCGGGCACGGTCCTGAGCCGGTGCCGGCGATGCGGCCTGCACGGCCGCTCCGAGAGCAAGCAGCCCGAGTGTAAACCCGAGTGCCGCCACTGCGACCCGCAGGGCTAGCTCCCGTGACCGCCAACCAGCTGCGACAGGGCGTCGAGTTCGTCGTCGGACAGCTCGGGTAGCGGTTGCTCGCTGGCTACTTCCACGCCCAGACCGGGATCGGCGACCGAGTCGCCCGCCAGGTCCGAGAGGGAGAGGAGAGCGGGGTCGTCCAGCGAGTCGACCTCGGCTGTGCCGACCACGGGCGACCGCCAGGGCATGCCG
>DATFVY010000307.1:0-5764 GCA_035259925.1 Burkholderiales bacterium | reverse complement strand
ATGCCCCGGCTGTCGAAGTTCATGAGGTCGTGCAGACTGCACGACGTGCATGACCCTCAGTCGGAGAGCCCGATGAGGACGAGGTCGACCTCGCTGGCGACCTTCTGCAGGTTTTCAGGCGTGGCGACCTTGGCGTTGGTGGGCTTGCCAAAGCGCTTCGTCTTCAGTCCGCGCTCGTTGAAGCGCTTCTCGACCTGGTCGAGGAACTCGGGCGTGCGGGTCTTGCCGATGTCGAACAGCCCGATGGTCTTGCCTTCGAGCGACGGCGGCGGCGCGCGCCGCGGGCGTTTGACGGGTGAGGTTTCCGCAGTGGGATCACGCATCCAGTTGCTCATGTCAAATCTCCCGGTTACGAAACTGGTAGAAGCATCTTAGACCGCAAGGGGTACCCAGGATCACAGGTCGCCGATGATTTTCCTGGCAAGATACCTGGATGCCTTGCGCCACTCCTCCTCAATCTGCTTTGGGTTGTCGCGTAGTTGCTCCCAGGTAGTCGGCTGCATGGGGCTTGCGATCGAGGACAACATTCGGTCGTTCGCACTCCAGAGGAGCTTGCCGGAGTTGTCGACCATATCGCACTTGATCTGGAGCACCGGGACAACGTTGGAGCTCAGGAGATGGGTGACGCCAAATCCATACTGCGGAACGGCGATGTTGATCGTAGGCGTCGAGCTATCTCCCGGACTCACGATCGCGAGCTTGCCGGATTCCCGCAACGCCTGCTCGACTTCCTCGCGCACGATCTTCTCGATGGATATCGAGTTTTTCTCAAGGAATGCGGCGAATACCTGCCGTGAATCCTCGATGGACCCCGACGCAGCAGCGCCGCCGATGGCTCCGAACATCAGGCCGACGTTGGCGTTGCCCGGGGCGAGCAGGAATACCGGCCCCTTCTCCACCTTGCTGTTGATTGTGGTGGCTTTGATTCTTGCGCGGTCTGAGTCGCTGAGTTGCTGCGTCGCAGCGCACCCATATATGACAAGCGCGAAGGGAATGACGATTACGAGCCCCAGTCTTTGCAAAACTGCGTTCATTTTTCCCCCTTTGTCAGAGTCGGCTGCTACGCAGCTACCGGCCGGTTGAGTTTCATTTCAGCCAGCAATCCCGGGCCCAAACACTTCAGTTTCTTATCTCCTTAGTGACCAGCTGCAGCTCCTCCTTGTTCCGCCCAGCCAGCCAGCCGGGCAGTACCGCGGAGAACAGCCCCGCGGGCCCACCGGCACGTACCAGGAGCAGACCGTCCTCGTGGAACTTCGGGACCATCTCGCCGGCGCGGTTCGCCGGAACGCCCTCCCCCACACCGCCGGCGCCCGCGAGGATTTCCTTGCCCGGCCGGATGGTGGCCTCGTACAGCGCCCGCTCAATGCGCTTGCGGTCCCAGCCCGCTTCGCGGTAGATCGCGTAGTGCTCTGGCGAGAGCACGAGGATCGCTCGCGCCGACTGCACCAGGTTGGCGTGGCCCATTTTGACCAGCGACAGCGCCAGGGAGCGCGTGAGCCCCTCCGCCGTGCGCGATTTCTGGTCCACGATGGCCTCCGGCCCGTGCCCCTGGAACAGCGTCACAGTCGAGACGCCGCGCGGAAAGCCGCGCGCCACCGACAGCGGCTCCCACGCGGGATCGGATTCGTCTTCGGCGAAACACAGCGTGTACTTGCTGGGGGCGCCGAGGGTCGAGCGGTCGGCCTCGCCCGGCCGGCCGCCGCCCACGTTGAGGACGATGAGGTTCAATGCCCGCCCGATCGTCGCGTTGGCGCGGTTGCCTTGTCCCAGCACGTTCATGCCGCTGTTCATGCCGATGCGCTTTGCCACCGGGCCGTTGACGATGATGATGGGACTGGAAAAGTAGGTCGTCGCCAGCACGCCGTGCAGCGTGAATACCGGCTCGAGGGCGGCTTCCAGCGCGGCCAGCAGCACCGGCATGTATTCCGGCTTGCAGCCCGCCATCACCGCGTTGATCGCAACCTTCTCGACGGTGCAATCCGCGAGGAAAGGAGGGATCCTGCCGATGATCTCATTGGGCTTCCGCGTCGTGCCTTTCAGCAGCGCGATGACGCGCTCGTCCGTGGGCGGCGTGACCGGCAGTCCGTCGGTCCATCCGCGGGCATAGGCAAGCTCGACCGGATCCTCGGTATCCGCGAACTCGATCTTGCGCGACGCCAGCGCGCCGCCCTTGTGCTTCGCCTCCAGCCGCTCGGCCACCCCGGGCTCGAGGGAGAGCGACCCTCACCCGGGCCGGAACGCCGGCAGACTGTCGCCGAGATCGGCAATGCCCGTGAGGCGGCGCCAGCCGTCGCGGTCCCAGCCGACGACGCGTTCCTTCTCCCGCCCGCCTTCGAACCGTATCAGGGTGGGCGTGGCCTCGATCTGGTTGAGCCAGGAGTGGTTGAGTTCACGGTCATCCACCAGGTTGGAAACGCGCGCCGGGAACTTGGGGTCGTCCTGGGACACCACCTGGAACGCGGGCAGCGCCTTCGCCGCGCGCTGCATGACCGGCTCGATCAGCGTGCACGTCGGGCAGGCGTGCTTCGAGAATACGACCAGGCCGTCGGGATTGAGCATGCGCAGCGGAATTCCAGGGAGGAGTTATAGTCTACTCCAACAGGAGCGCACCCGGATGAAGGCTCTGTGTCGCTGGCTTGCCGTCGTAATCGTTGCCCTGTCCACTGCCGGCTGCGCGGAAATGCGCTGGAGCAAGCCGGGCGCAGACTCCGCCGGGGTGGAAGAAGATCTCGCGCAATGCCGCGGGGAGGCGCGGCTGCAGGCCCAGCGCATTTCGCTGCCGCGGACGGCGGCCGTGCCACCCGGGCTCGGCACCGACTCCCTGGGGCGCGCGGTCCCGGCACCGCCGCGATCGCGCACCGAAGACCCCATGCTGCTGGAGCAGGACCTCACCAGCTCCTGCATGCGCGGCAAGGGCTATGAGCTTGCGCCGCTGCGGCCGTGATGGGTGATGGGGCCTGACGCTTCGCGTCCCCAGCTTCCCGCGCGACGGCGCGTCTTGCGGCTGATCGCGGGCTGCGGCATTCTCGCTGGCGTGAACAGGAACGCGCTCGCGCAATCCCAGGGGCTGTTGAAGCGCAAGATACCGCGCGGCGGCGAGATGCTGCCGGCGGTCGGGGTGGGAACGTGGCAAACATTCGATGTCGGTTCGAACGCCCCCGAGCGCGCGGAGCTGAAGGATGTGCTGCGCCTGCTGGTGGAAGGAGGGGGATCGGTCATCGACTCCTCTCCCATGTACGGACGCGCCGAGGGGGTCGTCGGCGACCTCAGCGCCGAGGCGGGGCTGCGCGACAAGCTCTTTCTCGCTACCAAGGTGTGGACCAGCGGCCGCGATTCGGGCATCCGCCAGATGGAGACGTCGCTGCGCCTCATGCGCGCACAGCGCATGGACCTCATGCAGGTGCACAACCTGCAGGATGTCGCGGTCCACGCGAAGACGCTGCGCGAATGGAAAGACGCGGGCCGCATCCGCTACGCTGGCATCACCCACTACCACGCGGGTGCCTACGCCGAGCTCGAGCGCCTGGTGAAGACACGCGAGTGGGACTTTGCGCAGTTCAATTACTCGATGGCCGAGCGCGACGCGGAAAAGCGCCTGCTGCCGCTGTGCGCCGAGTCGGGAGTGGCCGTCGTCATCAATCGGCCCTTCTCCGAGGGATCGCTGTTTCCGCGCGTCAAGGGCCGGGCGCTGCCGGCGTGGGCGGCCGATTTCGACTGCACCAGCTGGGCCCAGTTCTTCCTCAAGTACATCCTTTCGCATCCGGCAGTTACCTGCGCCATCCCCGGCACGCGGCGCGTCGCCCACCTGAACGACAATCTGCAGGCCGGCCACGGCCGGCTGCCCGACGAGAAGACGCGCCGGCGCATGGTGGAACACCTGGGAATTTGAGCACGGCGACAGCTTGTAGCTTTCGCCGGGGCAGTCGGGTAAGGTACCCGCGCTTTCCGGTTCATTCACCAAAGGGGGATCTATGTCGCGCATCATGCAAGTGCTGGGCTTCCTGTTGGCTGCCGTATTCGCCGTGTCCGCATCTGCGCAGCAGCGGCCAGACTACGGCCCATCCGTCACCATCGACCAGGCGAAGAAGATCGCCGCGCGCGTCGTCGCCGAATGCGCGGCCAACAAGTGGAACGTCGCCGTCGCCGTCGTGGACACCGGCGGTCACCTGGTCTATTTCGAGCGCATCCAGAACACGCAGGTCGCCAGCATGGACATCGCCATCCTGAAGGCGAAGGCCGCGGCGAACTACCGGCGTCCGACGCGCGCGTTCGTGGACGCCATTGCCAAGGGCGGGCCGGCGATCATGACGCTGCCCGGCGTCGTGGCGTCTCCCGGCGGGGTGCCGATCATGGTCGACGGGAAAGTCACCGGCGGCGTGGGCGTCAGCGGCGTCACCGGCGACCAGGACGAGCAGTGCGCCATGGCCGGCCTGAAGTAGCCCGGCGGGCGGAGTGACGGAAACGGGGCCTGGCGGCCCCGTTTTCATTTCGAAGCGAATATCAGAACCCGCGGCTGCCGCGGCAGTCATAGAAGAAGAACACGAAGAGGAACGCCACGACTGCAAAAATGGGATCGCCACTCGTGACCGGTGCCTGGCGTCTGGCGCGGATACTGGCATGCGTCGCTGCATGCGCGGTCGCCCTCGCCGGTTGCAACCTGCTCTACGTGGGCTATTCCCAGCTCGACACCTACGCGACGTGGTACGCCGACGAGTATTTCGACCTCGACCTGCGCCAGAAACAGGAATTCCGGACGCGTTTCGATCGGCTGCACGCATGGCACCGCTACGAGCAACTGCCCGATTACGCCGCTTTTCTCGCCGAAACGAAAGGGCGGGTGGAACGGGGAATGACCCGGGGCGATTTCCTGTGGGCGGTCGGCGGCGTCCAGGAACGCTACCGCACGCTTGTCCGCCGGTCGGTGGATGACGCGGCCGCGGTGCTCATGACCATCACGCCGGAGCAGCTCAATACGCTGCAGCGCCAATTCGACAAGGACAACAGGCGCTTCATCCGCGAGTACCGGCTGGAGGCAGACATCGAGGAGCGGCGCCGGGCGACCGTGCGCCGCACGCTGTCACGCGTACGCGACTGGGCCGGGAGCCTCACGCCCGAGCAGGAGAAGAACATCGCCGCCATGGCGCACGACCTGCCCTTGATCCACGCCATGCGGCACGAGGACCGCATGCGGCGCCAGCGCGAATTCATGCAGTTGATGCGCAACCGCGGCGACGACCGGGCGCAATTTGCGGCGCGGCTGCGCCATTATCTGCTCAACTGGGAGGAAGGCCGCGACCCCCGCTACGACCGCCTGTTCAAGGAGTCGATCGAAAAGCACGCCGAGCTCTACGTTGCCACTGCCCGCATGCTGACTCCGGCGCAGCGCACCGCAGTGGCGCGGAAGCTGCAGCGCTACATAGACGACCTCACGCGGCTGGCCCGGCGTCCGGGAGCGCAGGCCGCCGCCGCTGAGCGCTGATCAAGCGTGACACGATAGAGCGTGACGCGATGGAGCGTGACGCGGCGAGGCGCGACGGCCGGCACTGACGGCTGGCGGCTGACGGCTGGCGGCTCTAGAATCCCCTGCCATGCCGAGCTTCCCGCGCCCGATCGCGTCCAAGCTGCCCAACGTCGGCACCACGATCTTCACCGTGATGTCGCGGCTGGCGCAGGAGCACAACGCGATCAACCTGTCGCAGGGCTTTCCGGATTTCGACTGCGCCAAGGAGCTGCGCGACCTCGTCACCAAGTACATCAACGCCGG
>DATFVY010000306.1:0-3556 GCA_035259925.1 Burkholderiales bacterium | reverse complement strand
GGCATCAAGCGCAAGGGCATGGAGCGTCCCGCGGTGCTGATCGGCAAGGACACCCGCGTGTCGGGCTACATGCTGGAGTCGGCGCTGGAAGCCGGGCTCTCGGCCGCCGGCGTGGACATACTATTGGTGGGGCCCATGCCGACGCCCGCCGTCGCCTATCTCACGCGGGCGCTGCGACTCTCGGCCGGCATCGTGATCAGCGCCTCGCACAACCCGTACGACGATAACGGCATCAAGTTCTTCTCCGGCGACGGCGCCAAGCTGCCCGACGCGACCGAGGACGCCATCGAGCGCGAGCTCGAGCGCCCGCTCAAGTGCTCCACCTCGGGCGCGCTCGGCAAAGCGCGCCGCATCGACGACGCGGCAGGCCGTTACATCGAGTTCTGCAAGACCACCTTCCCGTCGAACCTGCACCTGCGCGGGACGCGGATCGTCGTGGACTGCGCCCACGGCGCCGCCTATCACGTCGCGCCGCATGTGTTCCACGAGCTGGGAGCCGACGTCGAGTCGGTGGGCGTCGCTCCGGACGGGTTCAATATCAACAAGGCCGTCGGCGCCACCTCGCCGCAGGCGCTGCAGGCGGCGGTCAAGCGGCACAAGGCGGAAATCGGCATCGGGCTCGACGGGGACGGCGACCGCCTCGTCATGGTGGACGCGGCAGGCAACACCTACGACGGCGACCAGCTGCTCTACGTGATCGCCGGCCACCGCAAGCGCAAGGGAGAGCTGCGCGGCGGCGTCGTGGGCACGCAGATGACCAATCTCGCGCTCGAGCACGCGCTGGCCAAGCTGAAGATCCCGTTTGCCCGCGCCAAGGTCGGCGACCGCTATGTGCTGGAGCTGCTGCTGCAGCGCCAGTGGCAGCTGGGCGGAGAGAATTCCGGCCACATCGTGTGCCTCGACAAGCACACCACCGGCGACGCCATCGTATCGGCGCTCCAGGTATTGCGGGCGCTGACCGAGCAGGGCACGACGCTGGCCGCGGCGGCGGGGGCGCTGTCGCTCTACCCGCAGGTGCTGGTAAACGTGAAGATCGGCAAGCGCTCCGACGCCATCGCCGACAAGGAGGTCACGCGTGCGGTGGCGGCGGCGCACGCCGATCTCGACGGCGGCGGACGCATCCTGCTGCGGCCCTCCGGCACCGAGCCCGTGCTGCGCGTCATGGTGGAGGCCCGCGACGGAGCGAAAGCGCGGCGCTGGGCCGGGGTCATCGCCGGCGCGGTGCGGAAGGCCACGTAAGTTCAGCGAGTTCCACGGCATCACGAAACTGTCACGTTTCTTCGCAGGCGCAGTCGGTAAGATTCGCTTCCCCACTCCGCGTCCACCATGGAGGACGGAGGCATGACACACGAAAACTACAACGTGCTGTTTCTCTGCACCGGCAACTCGGCCCGCAGCATCGTGGCCGAGGTCCTGCTCAACGCCGTAGGCAAGGGGCGCTTCCAGGCGTATAGCGCCGGCAGCCATCCCAAGGGGCAGGTCCACCCTTACGCGCTGGATCTGCTACGCAAGCACCGCCTGCCCACGGAGGGATTGCGAAGCAAGAACTGGGACGAGTTCGCGCGGCCGGGCGCCCCGCTAATGGACTTCGTGTTCACGGTCTGTGACAACGCGGCCGCAGAGGTCTGCCCGGTGTGGCCGGGGCAGCCGATGATGGCGCATTGGGGCATTCCCGATCCGGCCGCGGCCGAAGGAACGGAGGAGGACAGGCACAAGGCGTTCTTCGTCGCCTACCAGCAGTTGAGCGTGCGACTATCCTTGTTCGCAAGCCTTCCCTTCGCCCGCCTTGGTAGGCTAGCGCTACAGAAGCGGTTGGAAGAAATCGGCCGGAGCGGCCGTGAGGTGCAGGTTACCTGATCACAGCCGAGGTTCGCGTCGCCCCCCCGAACAGAGCTCCCTGGCGCCGGCTGGCGTCGTCATGAAAGTGTAACGAGCCCTAAATAACATGTACTCCGGGTACTTTCGAGATACCTGCACCTACCGGAGAACTCCATGAAAAGTCTGAGGAAATTTGCTGCCATGACCGCGATTGCGGCGGCCGCCGCTTACGGCACCGCCGCATTGGCCGGGGAAATCACGGGAGCGGGCGCTACGTTCCCGAACCCCATCTACTCCAAGTGGGCGGATGCCTACCAGAAAGCCACCGGCAACCGCATGAACTACCAGTCCATCGGCTCCTCGGGCGGCATTCGGCAGATCCGCGCCAAGACCGTGGATTTCGGCGCGTCGGACGCCCCGCTCAAGCCGGACGAGTTGGAGAAGGACGGCCTCCTCCAGTTTCCGACCGTTTTCGGAGCGGTGGTGCCCGTCATCAACCTGCCGGGCCTCAAGCCGGGTGACATGAAGCTGACGGGGGCGGTGCTGGGCGACATCTACCTCGGGAAGATCAACAAGTGGAACGACAAGGCCATCGTTGAGCTCAACCCGGGCCTGAACCTGCCGAACCAGGACATCGGGGTCGTGCGGCGCGCCGACGGGTCCGGAACCACCGCGATCTTCACGAACTACCTGAGCAAGGCGAACCCCGAGTGGAAGCAGAAGATCGGCGAAGGCACTACCGTGCAGTGGCCGGTCGGCCTCGGCGGCAAGGGTAACGAGGGCGTGTCGGCTTTCGTGCAACGCCTGCCGGGCTCGATCGGCTACGTCGAGTACGCCTACGCCAAGCAGAACAAGCTCGCGCACGCGCAAATCAGGAACGCGGCGGGCGCCTACGTCCAGCCCAGTGAGGCATCGGTGCAGGCGGCGGCGGCGGGATGGGGAACGGACGGCAACTACGACCATCCGACGGATCAGAAGGGCAAGCAATCCTGGCCGATCACCGGCGCGACCTATATCCTGATCCACCGCAACTCGGACAAGCCGCAGCAGCTCGCCGAAGTGATGAAGTTCTTCGACTGGGCCTACAAGAACGGTGACAACATGGCACTGGAGCTGGACTACGTTCCCATGCCGGAAAGCATCGTGAAGCAGGTGCTGGCGTCCTGGGGCAACGTCAAGGATTCCTCCGGCAAGACGATTGCCTGGCGATCCAGGTAGGGCGGTAGCAAAGGCAGGATCAACAAGATGGAGGCGCAGGCGTAACCCGCCTGCGCCTCTGCGTTTCGGGGGATACAGCGGCAATGAGCATTGAGGCAACTGTCGAGCGTGTAGAATTCGGCGCCATGAGAAACAAGGCGCCCACGCCCGAGACCAGCGCGCGCCGCAGCCGCATTGGCGACCTCATCTTCCACAACGTGACCCGGGCGTTCGCGGTGCTCACCCTCGTTACGCTGTTCGGCATCATCGTTTCGCTGATTGTCAGCTCCTGGCCCTCGATCCAGAAGTTTGGCCTCTCGTTCCTGTGGACCAGCGTTTGGAATGCGCCGGCCGAGCGTTTCGGCGGGCTCATCCCGATCTACGGCACCCTGGTCACGTCTATCATCGCTCTCGCCATCGCCGTCCCGGTGAGCTTCGGTATCGCCCTGTTTCTGACGGAGCTCTCGCCGGTATGGCTGCGCCGGCCGCTCGGCACCGCGATCGAGCTGCTGGCGGCGATCCCCAGCATCGTCTACGGCAT
>DATFVY010000305.1:0-3979 GCA_035259925.1 Burkholderiales bacterium | reverse complement strand
CGGCTGCTTTTCGATTTCGAGCCTGGGCGGGCTCGGCGGCGGCCATTTCACTCCCATCATCAACGCGCCTGAAGTGGCGATACTCGGCGTCGGAAAATCGGTGACGCGGCCGGTGTGGAACGGCAAGGCGTTCGAGCCGCGCATGATGCTTCCGCTGTCGGTGTCCTACGACCACCGGGTGATCGATGGCGCACAGGGCGCCCGCTTCATCGCGTTCCTGAGCTCCGTGCTCACCGACATCCGCCGCCTGGTGCTGTAGCGTCGTCGTGCGCCTGACCCATCACCCATCACACATCACCCATCACGGGAGCCGTTGAAACGTGTCAACGGCTCCGATTGGCATCCTCGGCGGCACCTTCGACCCGATACACGACGGCCACCTGCGCCTGGCCGAGGAGCTGGGTGAAAAGCTCCGGCTGGAAGAAGTCCTCGTCGTGCCGAGCGGCACGCCCCCGCATCGCAGCGCACCGGCCGTCGCAGCCGAGCACCGGCTGGCGATGGTGCGTCTCGCGACGGCGGGCAACCCGCGCCTCAAGGTGGACGAGCGCGAGCTGCGCCGGACCGGGCCGGGCTATACCTTCGACACGCTCGCCGAGCTGCGCGCGGAGCACGGCGCGGCCCGGCCGCTGGCGCTCCTCATCGGCGCCGACGTTTTTCTCGAGTTCGCGACCTGGCACCGCTGGCACGAGATTTTTGGCCTGGCCCATGTCGCCGTCGCGCACCGTCCCGGCTCGCCTGTCGAGCACTGGCGCGAGCGCATGCCCCAGCCGCTGGCGCGCGAGTATTCTGCGCGCCTCATGCAGCAGCCGCTGGCGACCCACTTGTCGCCCGCGGGGGGCATCGTGGTGATTCCGTTCACGGCGCTGGACATCGCGGCGACGGCGATCCGCGACATGCTGCGGGCGGGCGCGAGCCCGCGTTATTTGCTGCCGTCCGCGGTACTCGACTATATTCGCGCGAAGCGGCTGTACTCGGCGGCCGTTTGAGCACGAATGAAACAGCGGCTAACGCAGGGAAGCATGAAGAAGCATCCCCTCTTCGCGAATCAGGCCGCCCCGGATACGGGGGAGCATGAGGGGAGTATCCCCTCATTCCCTCCCAGGAGTTGATGAGAACAGACAAGCTGATCGGCGCCGCCGTGGCCGCGCTGGAAGACATCAAGGGGCGCGACATCGTGGTGCTCGACGTCAGGAAGATGACGTCCTTGTTCGACCGCATCATCATCGCGAGCGCCGACTCGACCCGCCAGACCAAGGCGCTCTCCAACCATCTGCGCGAGAAAATGAAGGCGCTGGGGGCGAGCGTCCACGGCATCGAGGGCGAGGCGGCGGGTGAATGGATACTCGTGGACCTCGGCCCGGCCGTCGTCCACATCATGCTGCCCGCCATCCGCAAGTACTACAACCTGGAGGAGCTGTGGGCGCCGCTGCCCCGCGCGCGGCGCCGGCGCATACCGTGAAATTTTTTGTCGTGGCGGTCGGCCACCGCATGCCGGCGTGGGTGGACGCCGGCTTCGCCGAGTATGCCGGCCGCATGCCCCGCGACGCGCGCGTCGAGCTCGCCGCCCTCAAGCCCGCAGCGCGCGGCGGCCCGCTGCAGCGCGTGCTCGAAACGGAAGGCGAGCGCCTGCTGGCGGCGATACCATCGGGCTGCTACAAGGTCGTGCTCGATGAGCGCGGCCAGCTCCTCGACACGATGGAGCTGGCCCGGCGCATCGCCGGCTGGCGCACTGCCGGCCGCGATATTGCCTTCGTCATAGGGGGGGCCGACGGCCTGTCCGAGAACGTGAAAAAATCCGCAGATCTGGCATGGTCGCTCTCGCCGCTGACGCTGCCCCACGGACTGGCGCGCGTCCTGCTCGCGGAACAGCTTTATCGCGCGGCTTCCATACTGCACAATCACCCCTACCACAGGGAGTAGGGGCCCGCGGCGGCATGCCGCTGGCATCGGTCCCCCGACGTTCGACCCTCGATACTGCCCATGAGCGTCAGCGACAAGCGCATCTACCTCGCCTCGCGCAGCCCGCGACGCCGCGAACTGCTCAAGCAGATCGGCGTGCCGTTCGAGCTGCTGCTGCTGCGCGAGGACCTGCGGCGCGGCGTCGACGTGGACGAGACACCAATGCCGGAGGAGTCGCCTGGCGTGTACGTGCTGAGGGTGGCCGCCGCCAAGGCGAACATGGCGGTGCGCCAGATCGCCCTGCGCGGCCTGCCGCAGAAGCCGGCGCTGGCAGCGGATACCACGGTGGTGTTCGAAGGCATGGTCCTCGGCAAGCCGGACGACGTCGATCACGCGGCGCGCATCCTGCGCGCCCTCTCCAGCCGCGAGCACCAGGTGCTCACCGCGGTCGCGGTTGCGCTGCGCGATCGCGTCGAGACCCAGATTTCGGTCTCGAGCGTCTGGTTTCGCGAGTTGTCGGACGCCGACATCCGGCGCTACTGCGCGACCGGCGAGCCGCTCGACAAGGCCGGCGCCTACGGCATCCAGGGGCGCGCCGGCGCGTTCGTCACGCGGATTGCCGGCAGCTACTCCGGTATCATGGGCCTGCCGCTCGCCGAAACGGCGGAGCTGCTGCAACGCTTCGAGATCCCGTTAACCTGATGGCCCGGCCGCGATGGCTGTAACCGAGGAAATTCTGGTCAACGTCACGCCGCAGGAGACGCGGGTGGCGGTGATCGAACAGGGCGTCACGCAGGAGGTGCACGTCGAGCGCGACGCCGCGCGCGGCCTGGTGGGCAATATCTACCTCGGGCGCGTGATCCGCGTCCTGCCGGGAATGCAGTCCGCGTTCATCGACATCGGCGGAGAGCGCGCCGCCTTTCTGCACGTGGCGGACATCCGTGCTCCACGCCCGGACGGCGAGCCCGCCAGGCCGATCGAGCGATTGCTGGCGGAAGGGCAGGACCTGATGGTGCAGGTCGTGAAAGACGCGATCGGCACCAAGGGGGCGCGGCTCTCGACCCACGTTTCCGTGGCGGGGCGCTTCCTGGTGTATCTCCCGGGCGAAGCGCACATCGGCATCTCGCAGCGCATCGACAACGAGGAAGAGCGGGCCCGGTTGCGCGAGCGGCTGCAGAGCCAATTGTCGCCCGGCGAGAAGGGGGGCTACATCATCCGCACCGTGGCGGAGTCCGCCACGGGGCGGGAGCTCAAGTCCGACATCGACTACCTGGGGCGCCTGTGGGGCGGTATCCAGGAAAAGGCAGCCACGGCCGCTCCGCGCGCGCCGCTCTACCGCGACCTGGACCTCGCGCTGCGCGTGCTGCGCGATTTCGCCCACGAGGACACCGCCCGCATCCTGGTGGATTCGCGCGAGACCGCCCGCAGAATGCTCGAATTCGGGCAGGACTACACGCCCAACGTCGCCGAGCGCGTCGAGCACTACGCCGGCGAGCGCCCGCTGTTCGACCTCTACGGCGTCGAGGAGGAGATCGAGAAGGCGCTGGCCCGGCGGGTCGAATTGAAGAGCGGGGGCTACCTCGTCATCGACCAGACCGAAGCGCTCACGACGGTGGACGTGAACACCGGCGGGTTTGTCAGCGGGCGCAGCTTCGACGAGACCATCTTCAAGACCAACCTGGAGGCGGCGCAGGTCATCGCGCGCCAGCTGCGGCTGAGAAATCTCGGCGGCATCATCGTCATCGACTTCATCGATATGGATACGGAGGAGCACCGCAACGCGGTGCTGAACGAGTTCCGCAAGGCGCTCGCGCGCGACCGCACGCACATGACCGTGAACGGCTTCACGCAGCTCGGGCTCGTCGAGATGACGCGCAAGCGTACCCGCGAGTCGCTCAGCCACGTCCTGTGCGAGCCGTGCCCGGTGTGCGCCGGCCGCGCGCGGCTCAAGACGCCGCAAACGGTGTGCTATGCCATCCTGCGCGAGCTCGCGCGCGACGCGCGCCAGTTCAGCGCGCATGAGTACCGCATCATGGCCTCGCAGCCCGTCTTCGATCTGCTGACGGGAGACGAAGCGCAG
>DATFVY010000304.1:0-2329 GCA_035259925.1 Burkholderiales bacterium | reverse complement strand
GCCGCGGTGCGCCCGCTGGTGCGGCTTCATGCGGGTCACGTCCTCGCCGAAGAGCTGGACCGCGCCCGCGTCGCGCCTGAGGTCCCCGGTCAGCAGGTTGAAGAGCGTGGTCTTGCCGGCGCCGTTCGGGCCGATGATCAGCCGCCGCTCGCCGGGCATGACCTCCAGCGACACGTCGTTGATCGCCGGCAGGCCGCCAAAGGACTTCTTCAGCCCGCTGATGCGCAGCGCAGGCGTCATCGACCCCTCCAGCGCGCCCACCAGCGCCGCACCCCGGGAACGATGCCGTCCGGCATGAAGATGACGATCACGACGAACACGAAGCCGAGCAGCATGTTCCAGCGCTCGATATAGCCCGAGACATAGTTCTTGAGGAGCACTACGATGGCCGCGCCGATGACCGGGCCGCCGAGCGTGCCCGAGCCGCCGGCGATCACGGAGAGTATCGCCTCGGCCGACGTCGTGAGCGATAGCGAAGAGGGGTGTATGTACTTGTTGTAATACACGAACAGGAGGCCCGAGACCGCGCCCCAGAAGCCTGCGTAGACGAAGGTAATCCAGCGCACGAGCCACACGTTGTGGCCCAGCGCGCCCATGCGTCGCGGCTGGTCGCGCGTGCCGCGCAGCGCGGCGCCGAAGGGCGAGTTCACGAACCGCGCGATCATCCAGATCGAGAACGCGGTGACGATGAGGGTGAAGTAGTAGAAGGCGGCGGAGTCATCGAGGCTGATGCCGAACGGGGCCGGGCGCGTGAGCCCGCGCAGGCCGTTGTCGCCGTCGGTGACTTTGACCCAGCGGTAGGCCGTGCCCCACAGCACCTGGCACAGCGCCAGCGTGAGCATGAGGAAGCCGAGGCCCGTGGCACGCAGCGCGATCAGGCCGAACAGCCCGGCGATCAGCGTGGTGGCGAGCAGCGCGATCGGCGCGGTGGCCCAGTGTCCGAGGCCGAGCTTGAGGAACAGCCATCCAGAGATATAGGCCGAGAGCCCGAGCCACGCCGCGTGGCCGAGGGAGGGCAGGCCGCCGTAGCCGACCAGCAGGTTGAGGCTGGCCGCGAATATCGCCGCGACGAGGATCTGGCTGCCGAGGTTGATGTAGAACTCGCCGGCTACGAGCGGGTAGACCGCCAGCAGCGCGACCAGCACCGCGAGCCACGCGCTGCGGGTATTCATGCGAGCCTAGACCGCTATGCGGCCAAACAGGCCGCGCGGACGGAACGCGATCACGACGATCATCGGCAGGAACAGGATCACGTAGGCGAGGTCGGGGGCGAGCGCGATGCCGAAGGTGTAGATGAAGCCGATGATGAAGCTCCCGACGAAGGCGCCGATCAGGCTGCCGACGCCGCCCAGCATCACCACGATGAGCGCGAGCGGCAGCATGTCGGCGTCGAGGCCGGGATAGGCCGAGAGCATGGGCCCGCCGATGATGCCGCCCGCGCCGGCGAGGAAGGCGCCGAGGCAGAACACGGTCGTGAACAGCCGCGATACCGGGATCCCCACCGCGCGTGCCATGTTCATGTCGTCCACGCCGGCGCGGATCATTGCGCCGAGCCGGGTGCGCTCCATCAGAAGGTAGAGGCCGATCGCGGTGGCGATGGCGATGCCGATTACCACGAGGCGATAGGCGGGAAACGCCAAGTCGAAGAAGCGCAGCGGCTGCTGCAGCGCCGGCGGCGTCGGCACCGGGATCGGGTCGCCGCCCCAGACAATCAGGCACAGGTCGGCGATGATGAAGGCGACGCCGAGCGTCACCAGCACCTGGCCCAGCTCGTTGCCGATCAGCCTGCGCAGGATCAGCCGCTCGAACAGGCCGCCCAGCAGGGCCACCGCCAGCCCGCCCAGCAGCGCGGCGAGCCACAGGTAGGGGACGACCTTCAGGATGCTCACGCCGAAATAGGCGCCGAGCATAAACAGCGCCCCATGCGTGAGGTTGGCAATGCGCATCAGCCCGAAGATGAGCGAGAAGCCCGCGGCGAGCAGGAACAGCAGGCCGCCGAGGGCAAGGCTGTTCAGCGTCTGGATGACCCAGAACTGCATGAGGGGAATCCCTCCCCGCCGCGGGCGGGGAGGGCGGGAGCTTACGACTCGAGGTTCTTCGCGGGCGGCCAGTCGCGCGAGTACACCGGGTTCTTGAGGAACTCCTCCGGCTTGTAGGTCCAGAACTGGCTCACGTTGGGATAGGTGTGGACCACCGTGTTGACCAGCCGGCCTTCCTTGCGCTCGACCTTGCGGATGTAGACGTTGCCCACCACGTTGCCGTAACGGTCGAACGAGACCGGCCCGCGCACCGTGTCGACCTTGACGTTGCGCAGCACCTTCATGAACGC
>DATFVY010000303.1:0-2620 GCA_035259925.1 Burkholderiales bacterium | reverse complement strand
CCGTGCACGTCGTCGCCCCAGACGAGGCTGCGCAGCTCCTCGAAGATGAGGATCAGCCCGTAGGTGAGCAGCACCTGGTAGAGATGGTCGCGCCGGTAGAGCTTGTTGATGAGCAGCCACTCGAGCGCGAGGCCCAGCAGCACCGAGAGCGCGACGCCGGCCGGGATCGCGAGCCACAGGCTGCCCAGGCGGCCGGCGAGCGACCACGCGAGGTAGGCGCCGATCATGTAGAAGCTGCCGTGGGCGAGGTTGATGATGCCCATGAAGCCGAAGATCAGCGTCAGCCCGGCAGCGCACAGGAACAGCAGCAGCCCGTACTGAACGCCGTTCAGCACCTGGATCAGGAAGGTGTAGGCATCCATCGCAGGGGCGGCATCAAAAAAAAGCCGGCGACTGGGCAGCCGCCGGCCGGGATGATAGCGGAGCGGACGGTCAGCCGGGCATCTTGCAGATGGCCGCCGGCGGGTAGTCGAGCGCCTTGATCGCGACGCCGGTGACCTTGTTCTCCTTGTTGGTCACCTTGCGCAGGTACATGTCCTGCACCGGGTTGTGGGCGCGCGACATCTTCCACTTGCCGCGCGGGCTGTCGATCTCGACCTTCTCCATCGCGGCGATGATCTCCTTTTTCCTGCCGATGTCGCCCTTCACCGCGCGCATGCCGGCGGCGAGCAGCAGACCCGCGTCGTAGCCCTGCACCGCGTACACGTCCGGCGGGATCTTGTAGGCGCGGACGTAGGCGACGCGGAACGCGTTGTTGCGGGAGGTCTCGATGCCGTCGCCGTAGTGCAGCGTGGTCTCGACGCCTTCGGCGGCATCGCCCGCCGCCTCCAGGATGCCGTCGGTGAGGAAGCCCGAGCCGTAGAGCGGGACGCGGCCCTTCAGGCCCGCCGCCTGGTAGTCGCGCAGGAACTTGGCCGCGCCGCCGCCCGCGAAGAACACGAACACCGCGTCGGGCTTGAGCGATGCGATCTCGGTCAGCAGCGACTGGAACTCCACGTTGGGGAACGGCAGCCACAGCTCTTTCACGATCTTGCCTCCGCCCTTGGTGAAGCTGTCGCGGAAGCCCGCGACCGCCTCCTCGCCGGCGGCGTACTTCCAGCTGAGCGTGACCACGTTCTTCACCTTGCGGTCGATCAGCACCTTGCCCATCGGGTAGGTGGTCTGCGCGTTGGCAAAGGACGTGCGGAAGATATTGGGCGCGCACAGCTCGCCTGTCGCAGCCGCGACGCCGGCGTTGGGGATGATGTGCAGCACGCCGGATTCGCGCGCGATCTTCACGAGGCCCATCTGCACGCCGGAATGGACGGTGCCGACCAGCACGTCCACCCGGTCGCGCGTGACCAGCTGGTTCGCACGGTCCGCCGCCTTGGACGGATCCGACTCGTCGTCGAGCGTGACGTAGTCGATCTCGCGCCCGCCGAGCTTGCCGCCTTCCTCCGCCACCGCCAGCTTGAAGCCGTTGGTGATGGCGACGCCCAGTTGGGCGAAGGTGCCGGTGTAGGGCAGCATGAGCCCGATCTTCACCTTACCCTGCTGGGCAAGGAGCGGCGCGGGAATGGCACTGCCCAGCGCGAGCGTGCCCAGTGTCTGCAGGAATCCACGGCGGCGGGTCGTCATGATGGTGTCCTCCTCCCGTCAACAGGGTAAACGCGTTTACCGCTTGGCCGCAAGCTCGCGCAGCTTGAAGCGCTGGATCTTGCCGGTCGCGGTCTTCGGCAGGTCGGCAACGAATTCGATCCAGCGCGGGTACTTGTACGGCGCGAGCCGCGACTTGATGTGCTGCTTCAGCTCCTCGGCGAGCTCGGCCGAGCTTTGCGAGCCCGGCTTCAACACGACGAACGCAAGCGGCTTGACGAGCTTCTGCTCGTCCTCCTTGCCGACGACGGCCGCCTCCAGCACCGCCTGGTGCGTGATCAGCGCCGACTCGACCTCGATTGGGGAAACATACATCCCGCTCACTTTCAGCATGTCGTCCGTGCGCCCGGCATAGACGTAGTAGCCCTGCTCGTTCTGGGTGTACTT
Source organism: Burkholderiales bacterium (assembly GCA_035259925.1). Classification (GTDB taxonomy): domain Bacteria; phylum Pseudomonadota; class Gammaproteobacteria; order Burkholderiales; family SG8-41; genus SG8-41. The sequence continues at coordinate 598 of DATFVY010000303.1, read as the reverse complement.
GTCGCCGCTGCGCGTCCAGCCGCCGAGGAAGGTGGAGCGCGAGCGCTCGCGGTTGTTCCAGTACAGGGCCGCGCTGGTCGGGCCGCTCACGAGCAGCTCGCCCTGCTGGCCGGGAGCGACGTCCGCGCCGTTCTCGTCCACCACGCGCAGCGCGTAGCCCGGCACCGGATTGCCGGTGGTGCCGTAACGCACTTCGCCCGGGCGGTTGGAGAGGAAGATGTGGAGCATCTCGGTCGAGCCGATGCCGTCCAGGATGTCCACGCTCACCATCTCCGCCCAGCGGCGACCGATATCCGCAGGCAGCGCCTCGCCGGCGGAGATGCAGCGGCGCAGGCGCTCCGACCCCGCCTTGGGTCCGATGCGTGGATTGGCCAGCATCGCCGCATACAGCGTCGGCACGCCGCCGAACATCGTCGGCTGATGGCGCTGCATCGTGTCCAGCACCGCGTCCGGTGTCGGCCGATCCGGCAGCAGCACGGCGCCGGCACCGACCGACATCGGGAACGTCATCGAATTGCCGAGGCCATACGCGTGGAACGCCTTCGCTGCGGAGAACATCAGGTCGTCGGGGCCGATCTGCAGCACCTGCGCGCCGTAG
>DATFVY010000302.1:0-8121 GCA_035259925.1 Burkholderiales bacterium | reverse complement strand
GTCTACGCCAAATTCACGATGACGGGGTCGGCGATCGACCAGACGACGTATTTTGAGCTGCCCGTCAGCTACATCACGGGCAGCGGGAGTTTTGTGAACAATCAAGCCGTCGCGCTCGTGGAGGTCGACTGATGGGCGCGGTCATGATGATCCGCCCGGCGACGCTCGCGGCGCGCGTGGCCGCGCTGGAGACGCCGGCATGATCGCCCGCGCCTTGCCGCCCGAGGAATGGCCGCGCTTGGCAGGCACGGAACTCGACGCCGTCTGGCCGCTGCTGACCCCGGAGACGACGCGGATCCTCGCCATCGAAGAGGACGGCGCGATCATCGGCTGCTGGGCGCTCTTGCCGGTCTGGCACGTGGAGGGTTGTTGGATTGCCCCGGCTGCTCGGCGCCGCGGCCGTGTGGGACATCTCCTGCTCACGACGATGGCACGGTGGATTGCCAACGCGGACCTGAGGGGCGTGATGACGGCCGCCCCGAACGAGACGATTGCCCATTACTTGACCCGGCTCGGCGCGCGGCCTTTGCCGGGACAACATTTTGTCTGGCCGCGCAAGGAGAGTGACCGATGCCTGCCAGCGTAGCCGTTCCGCTCATTCTCGGCGGGGCCACGACGGCAGCCTCGCTGTATGGGGCGTCCAAGCAGTCGGGCGCGGCCCGCGAGGCCAGCGAAGCCCAGGCGCAATCGGCCCGCGAGGCGCTCGCGCTCCAGCGCGATATCTACCAGCAGACCCGCAGTGATCTGGCGCCCTATACCGGCGCGGGCACGCAGGGGCTGACCGCGCTGACGAGCTTCCTCGGCCTGCCGGCGCCCCCTGCGAGCGCGGGCACGCTGGACCCGTCCCGCGTGAATCCGCGCGTGGATGAGGTGCCCATCTTCCCGGCGTCGTTCTCGGCGGGGCGCGAGGATGCGCTGGCTCGGCTCCTCGCCCCGTGGGGGCCGGGCGGGAAGAACAAGCAGAACCCCCACGCCACGCAGTGGCTCGAAGACTATCAACGCTGGAAGGCGGGCCAGGGCGCGCGCGGGAGCGGGGGCACGCCGACGACGAGTCCGACCGTCGGGAGCGCGTATGGGGGGGCGCCGGGAGGCACGGTCATGCTGCGGGCCCCGACGGGCCAGACGCAGGCGGTTCCGGCGGATCAGGTCGACTTTTACCTGGCGCGCGGCGCCACGAGAGTGTGAGCCATGCCAACTGCCTTACCGCCGGAGATACAGAACAGTCCCTTAGCTGATTGGATTCGGCGGAATAACATCCGCACGGCTGCGGACGTGCCGCGCGCCGAGGCAGGATTTAATGATCCTCCCGTGCCGGAGAACTGGTTCACGCAAAACCCTTACGTCCCGTCTGGGGAGCCGCAGTTTACCGTGCGTTACCCGGAGCAAGGCCCCCTGCTGATGGAGCAGGAACTCCAGCAGCGCATGCAGCAGTGGATGCAGATTCCCGGCATGACAGAAAATGAGGCGCGCCGCCTCGCGTCGGGCATGACGGGCCGATCCTCTGCCGGCGGCACGCTCGGCGGGTCGCCGTCTCCCGGTGGCGGTGCGAGCGGGGCCGACCCCTACGCCATCATGCGCCAGGCCGCGCAAGGCCTCCCGGCCACCTCGCAGAGCGTCGACCAGATCCTGAACGCCCTGCGACAGCAGGGCATCCCGGCCGCGCGCGCGACCCATGCCAACAATTCCCTGGCCAGCGACGACGTCATCATCCTGCCCGACGGCACCGAGGTCGACCTCATTTCGGACGTCGGCGGGGCCGGGGCGCGCTGGGGCAGCTTCACGCCGAGCGGCCGCTACGACCCGTCGCGCTCGGTCGTCGCCCCGGGCGGCCAGTTCGTCCCGTTCAACCAGTTCCTGCAGCAGCAGAACCTGCCCGTCCCGGCCTTCACGCCGCAGGCCGAGGGCGGGGGCACCGGCTTCTTCGGCGGGATGGCCGGCGGCGCGGGCGGCGCTGGGGTCGTCCCGAACTTCGGCGCGGGCGGGCCGTTGGGCGGCGGCTACGACCCCGACTACGCGTGGCGGCTCGGCTACACGCCGGGCGCGCTCGAGATGGACCCCGGCTATCAGTTCCGTCTGGGCGAAGGGCTGAAGGCCTTGGAGCGCAGCGCGGCCGCGAAAGGCACGCTCCTCACGGGCGGGACGCTCAAGGGCCTCAACCGCTACGCCCAGGACTATGCGAGCAACGAGTTTCAGAACCGCTACGCCCGCCTCTTCGGCGAGCAGCAGAACCGGTTCAATCAGCTCCGCAGTCTCGCGGGTCTCGGGCAAGCTTCGGCGGCCGGCGTCGGCGAGGCCGCCGGGGCCTATGGCCGCAGTGCGGGCGACCTGCTCACGCAGATCGGCAACGCGCAGGCCGGGGGCATCGTGGGCGGGGCGAATGCCTGGCAGAACCCGATCGCGCAGGGCTCGAGCCTCGCGCAGATGATCCTGCTGTCGCGCATGATGGGCGGCGGGGGCGGCGGCGGCACCGGCAGCACCGGGCCGTTCAGTGGCGTCGTCGGAGGCACCGGGCCGTTCAGCGGGTCCCGCTACTTTCCGTCGTAAGCGCGAGGTGAGTCATGGCCATCGATCCCAGCATCGTCGCCGGTCTGCGCGGGCCGCAGATCCCCTCGCCGACCGAGCTCCTGCAGACCGTCGCCACGGTGCAGGATATTCGCGAGCGCACCGAGACACGGCGGCTCGCGGCGGACAAAGCACGGCAGGAAGCCAAAGACCAAGCCGATCTCCGGCGCATCATGCAGGAAAGCGGCGGCGACTGGGAAAAAGCCTTGCCGCAACTGCGGATCTTCAATCCGAGTGCGGCCGCGAAATTGGAAAGCGATATCGCCGACACCAAAAATAAAACGCTCGATGGGTTGATTAAGCAAAACGACCTGCAAACGAAGTATTTCGACTTTGGTCTCAAGATGGTCGGCGGCATCAAGGACCAGGCGAGTCAGGACTTCTTCCTGCCCCACATCGCCAAGCTGTCGCCTGAGGCTGCGCAGGTCCTCGGCACGACCTACGATCCAGCACGCGTCGAGCAGGTCATGAATATGGGCCTGACCGCACAGCAACACCTCGATCTGCAGAAGCGGGGATTTGAGGCCTATGCGAAGGGCGATTTGGCGCGGGGCATCGCGACGACGCTGTCATCGTTTGCGGCGTTTCCACCCGCGCAGATCGAGCAGATGTGGAACCGCACGCTCGCCGGGGCTAAACAGATCGGCACGCCGCAGGCGATTCTGGATGATATTGGGCCGTATTCGCCGGAGAACATGACGCGCATCCAGGGGTTGACCATTGCGCCGGAGAAGCAGGCCGAGCTTGCCGGACAAGCGGCAGGCCGCGCGCAGACGGCGGCGCACCAAGCCGTGCTCGAGCAGCAAGGCGCGCAGCGGATCGCCATCGCGCGGCAGCGCCTCGCGCAAGGCACCGGCACGGATCGCGACCGGAGCGACCTCATCGATGCGGTGATTGAGAATCCTGGCCTCTGGGATCAGATCACGCCGACCGAGCGGGGCAAGATTGCGGGCGATCTCCAGCGTCGCGGCTTCACCGGCTTCGGGAAACCGTTGTCGGAGGGTGCAGCGAAGCAGATTGCCCAGACTGATTCCACGATCGAGTCACTCCAGGATCTCAAGACAATCCTGAAGAAGAACGAGCAGTATATCGGCCCGATCGCCGGACTCGCCGCCCTCAATCCCTACTCCGACGCACGCAAAGCGCAGGCGGATATCGACCGCGAACGTCAACGCGTGGGCAAGTTGCTTGAAGGCGGCGTGCTGCGCAAAGAGGACGAGGAGAAATACAAGAAGATCCTCGCCACGCTTCGGGATGAACCCTCCACTGCGATCTATAAAGTCGATCAACTGATCAAGACGCTCCAACGCGACAAAGACAACTATATCCATCAGCAGCGGCTCGCGGGCCGGCGCGTGCCGCAAGGTGAAGGCTTCTCGGTGACGCTCAACGGCGTCACGCAGACCTTCGCCACGGCCAAGGAAGCGCAGGACTTCATCGTCAGCCACCAGGACGCGAAGGCCGCGCCGAATGCTGGCGGACCCGCGGGCCTGACCTATCAGGACTATCTGAACAGGAAGAAATAGCCATGGGCCAGGGCCGCACGCTGAGCGAAGCCGAGTTCGAGCAGGTCAAGCAGGCCGTGCTCGCCAGTGCCCCGCCCAACATGGACGAGGCCACGTTCAATCGCTGGGCAGGGCCGCAGCTCGCGGCGGCGCTCGCTGAGGCAGAGTTACGACCGGCGGGCACCACGTTTGACCGCTTCACGGCAGGCATCTGGGAGCACGTGAACCCGGCAGGCATTCTCTCGGGTCTCGGCGAGGTCGCGTGGGATCCGGCGAAGGCTGTTGTCAATGTCGCCAAGGCGCAGGGCGCGCAGTTCGGCAAGGCCGTCGAGGACGTCCGACAAGGCGACTATCTAACCGCCGCGGGGCATACCGTGGCGGGTCTCACACCGCTCGTCGGGCCTGCCGCGGCGGCGGCCGGTGAACGAGCCGCCGAAACGGGCGATATCGCGGGTGCCGTGGGCGAAGGCCTCGGTCTCACGGCGTCGATTGTCGCGCCAGGCATGGCGGTAAAAGCGGCGAAGGGCATCGGCTCACTCCCGATCGTGCCGCGCATCGGGAGCCGGGTGCCGGCTGAAGCGGCAGCGGTTGAGTGGGGAGTGCGTGAAGGCCTCCCCGTCGATGTCGGCACCGCGACGGGCAACAAGTTCCTGCGAGGCACCCAGGCGCTGGCGGAAGAATCGCTCGGCGGAAGCACGCTGGTGAGTCCCCAAGCCCGCGCCGCTCAACAAGCCGCCTTTACCGCGAAAGGCGAACAACTCGCGGGTCGCGTCCATCCGTCGGCCGTCACGGCTGAAGGGGCCGGAGAAGCTGTGCAGACGGCCACCAAAGCACGGGCCGCTGGCTACAGCGCCGAGGCTGATGTCGCGTATGGGAAACTCCGCGCGCTGGAAGCGCAGCAGCAACAGCTCATCCAGCGGACGGGCGGGGTGCAGGCCCCGGCGACGTCGCGGATGGCGTTTACAAAAACGCCTCTCGCGGTCGATATCGTGCCGACGAAAGCGGCGATGCGACCGCTTTACAACGCGCTGAAGCGCGAGGCGGAACTCGTCCCGCTGATGGGAGACAAAGCCCGTGCACTGACGACGCTCGATCGATTGATGAATGCCCCGGATGTCGCGCCGCTCTCGGTCGCCGATAGTGTCCTCGGGGACATCAAAGCCATGGCGCGCGTCGATGATGCCTTTCGTCGCACGGCGGGGCAAGGGGTCGCCGCTGAGGCCGTCACGAATCTCGAACAGTCAGTGCGCGCGACGGCCATGCAGGCCGGACCTGATGCGTTTCGCGCGTTGATGGACGGTCGCGCGGCGACGGTCAACAAGTTCAAGACGATTGAAGTGCTTGATGCCCTGCGCGCAGACCCCGAAGCCGTGTTCAAGCAGCTCACCAGGGGCGATGCGGGCAGCATCACGCGATTGCGCGAGGTCGCGAAAGTGGCGCCGCAGGCCTTGCCGCAGATCGGGCGGGCGTGGTTGGAGGACCTGCTCGGTCAAGCGACAAAGGAAAGGGGAGGTGGATTCCATTTCACGGAGAGCCTCTACAATCGCTGGGCGAAGCTCGGGCCGGACACGAAGGCGCTGCTCTTCAAGAATCCGCAACACATCCAGGATCTGGACAATTTTTTCCTGCTCTCAAAGAAGCTCGGCGAGCGGGTCAATCCCAGCGGGACGGCGATGCTCACGGCCAAAGGAGCTGAGGCACTCAGTCTGGCGAAGCAAGTCATGGACCCAGGTGTCGGTCTCTTGTATACGATTGGTGCGCCCGTCGTCGCGAAACTGTTGTTGTCTCCAACCACGACGCGCTTTCTGCTTCAAGGATTGCGGTTACCCGTGGGGGCGACGGCGGCGCGAACCTTGTGGGGGCAGCGGCTCGCGGCCCTGTTGGCACAACCGGAATCGGGTCTGGTGTCACATGGAATACCGGCACCCCAAACCAGTAAAGAATGAGGTAGACCGCCACGGCCAAGAGACACATCATGCCGCCGATGCCGGCGATGAGGGCCTGCACAAACCAGAGCCACACCCACGCGCGCCAGGCAGACCATGCGAGGCCGCGCAGCGCGGCCATCGCGTCATCAAGAATCGCGGCGGGAATGTCAATCAGCCAGAAGCGCCAGCGGAATGTCATCGTCGACGCCGCTCAGTATCAAGACTGCAGGCGATCACGATGGCGGCGAAGATCCATCCCATGCGGTCATCACCAGGGACACTCGACGTGGCCTGATACCACAGCCACGCAGCCACGAGCCAGATCATTCCGTTTTCAATCACGATCACGCCTCCCCGTTCACCCGCGCCCGCAGGGCGGCCAGCTCGGCGGTTTGCGCGGCCAGTTCGGCCCGCACGGCCGTCAGCTCGGCACTCTGCGCGAGCACCAGCGTCTGCAGTTGCGCGATCGTCTCGCGCAGCTCCGCGAATTGACTCCCAAGCGATCCGCGCTGCTGCGTAATCGTTTTCAGGCCGTCCATCGCCTGCAGGAAGCCCTGGTCGGCCAGGTCAAAAGCCGCATGCGCGCGGCGGATGCCCTCGCCCATCTGGCGCATCCCGGCATCGAACTCATCGAAGTCCGTCATCGTTTCGTCTCTTCGAGATGTTTCAGGCGGGCGTTGGTCATGTGTCTCCTGAGTTACGAAAAGATCCGCAGCGCGGTGACCGCGGCGATGAAGACGCCCGTCATGACGACTAGGCGCCATGTCAGATCCGCTTTCAGTTCGGCGAGATCGGCCTTGGTCGCCAAATCCGTCGTATCGAGACGTGCGGCCGCTTCCGCTTCGGCTTCGTCGGCTCCGGTTTTCAGGAGCAATCGGTAGAGCGCCATGTTCATCGGACTCGCCATAGGTCGATCATCCCATCCTTTCGTGTGAGGACTTCATCATGCCTGCCGCCCTGCTCCCGTGGGTCAAGCCGCAATTCTCGGACACTGCCGGCGACCCGGTCGCCAGCGGCAAGCTCTACGCGTTCATCGCCGGGACAACGACGCCGCAGCCGACCTACAGCCAGGTTGACCTCGCGGACGAGCACGCCAACAGCAATCCGATCCTGCTGAACGCGGCCGGCGAATCGCCGACGAGCATCTACCTGCTCCCGACCGGCTACAAGTTCCGGCTCGACGATGCGAACGACGTCACGCTCTGGACGGTCGACGACGTCGAGGACGTGGGCGCAGTCGCGGCCGCCGGCTTCGGCAACGCCCTGACGGCCGGCGGCAAGGACGTCACCTCTGGTTACACGGTGCTCGACAGCGACCGCCTGGTCACGGTCGCGAGCACGGGCGGCGCGAGTCCCTGCGTGATTAATCTTTTGCCCGCGGCGGACGCCACGCAGCCCGTGGCCATCAAGAACACCGGCAGCATCGCGTTGTCGGTCACGCCCAACGGCAGCGATACCATCGACGGCGTGAATGCCGCCTTCACGGTCGCGGCGGCGAGCGGCGCGACCCAGCCGACGATCTGGCTGGCGCCCGACGGCGTCTCGGCCTGGTATATCATTGCGAGTCATGCGCTGTGAGCCGAGCCCGATGGCACGCGTCGAGGCGCCGACGGAGGCGTGCGCCGAGCTCCTCCAACGTATGGGCCGACCTATCGGGCGCGTACTCGATGGCTTCGCGCAGCGAGTCCGCCAAGGCCCGCATGAGGCAGTCGGCGAGGGCGGTGTCGTTGCCGGCGAATTCGATGATGTCGCGCACGATCTTCTCCGCCCGCAGCCGCACGATGTCGTCGTCCATGGGCGTGCTCATGCGCCGGCCTCCCCGTTCATGCGGCGCTGCAGCTCCGTGATGAGCGCCTCGAGTCGGCGCACGGTCTCGCGCATGTCTTCGTGTTCGTCGCGCGCCGCGCGGGTGGCCTCAGTCGCGCTCGTGAGGAATTGTGCCAGCGCGGCCAACTGCGCGTTGGTCGCGATGAGCTGCGCATTGGCGGCAATGGTGGCGTGGGCGGCCTGATGCAGGGCCGCGAAAATGGCCTGATAGTCGTCTCGCACACTGACTCCTGGTCCTTCTAGTGTAACCGCGTTCGGCGTCCTGCCCGGGGCCAGCGGCCCAGGAGTGCGCTCAAGGC
>DATFVY010000301.1:0-2272 GCA_035259925.1 Burkholderiales bacterium | reverse complement strand
ATCGCCGCGCTGCGCGCCTCTTCCAGCGGCAGCCACACCAGGCCGGGCTCGGTGGCGTTCGGCGCGAGCGCCGAAACCCGCAGCCGCAGCGGGTGGATGTCCAGCGTGAAATGGGTGAAGCCGTGCGCGATGGTCTCCAGCACCTCGACCTCGACGACATGGGCGCCGAAGCGCTTGAGGCAATACGCTTCAAGATCGGTCTTGCGCGCGGTTTCCGGCAGGCACCACAGCCCGCCCCAGATGCCCGTGGGCGGACGCTTCTCCAGCAGCACCTCGCCCGCGCGCATCAGCGCCAGCATGGTGGTGCGCTTGTGCGGCAGGCGCTTGCGCGGCCGTGGCGCCGGCAGCTTGCCGACCCAGCCTCGCTGATGCGCCACGCAGCTCGCCTGCACCGGGCACGCCGGGCACTGCGGCCGGCTGCGCGTGCACACCGCTGCCCCGAGGTCCATCAGCCCCTGGGTATAGGCTTCGACGCTGCGTCGCGGCAGCAGGCCTTCCGCCTCCCGCCACAGGCGGTCGGCGACCTTCTTCTCCCCCGCATAGCCCTTGACGCCCCGCTGCCGTGCCAGCACGCGCTTCACGTTGCCGTCGAGAATGGGGTGGCGCTGGCCGTAGGCGAAGACGCAGATGGCGGCCGCGGTGGACCGCCCGACTCCGGGTAGCGCGGCTACGGCCTCGAAACGGCGTGGAAAGCGCCCGCCGTACTCAGCCGCGATGACCCCGGCCGCGCGGTGCAGGTTGCGCGCGCGCGAGTAGTAGCCGAGCCCGCTCCACAGCCGCAGCACTTCGTCGAGAGACGCCTCCGCCAGCGTCGTTACGTCCGGAAAGTGCGCGAGGAAGCGCAGGTAGTAGGGGATGACAGTCGCGACCTGAGTCTGCTGCAGCATGATCTCCGAGAGCCAGATCGCATAAGGGTCGCGCGTGCCCTGCCACGGCAGGTCGTGGCGGCCGTGCTTTTTCTGCCATGCGATCAGCTTCGCCGCGAATCCGGTGCCCACGTCCATCCCTCCCCGGCCGCCAACGCGCCGGGAGAAAGCGGATTCTACTGGACGTCAGCGGCTGCGGCCGTCGAACGGAATGCGCTTCAGGTCCGAGATTTCGACGCCTTCCAGGCAGCGGACGTTGACCGCCGCCGTGGCCTCGCCCCTGGGACCGACCCCGTCGGCAAACGGCGCGCAGCCACACTCGGAACAGAAATGGTGCCGGATGACGTGCTTGTTGAAGGTATAGGTCTCGAGGTTTTCCGCCGGCGTCTTGAGCCTGAGCTTCTCCCGCGGCAGGAACCACAGAAGAAAGCCCTTGCGGCTGCAGTGGGAGCAATTGCACTCCAGGACCTGGCCGAGCTCTCCCTCGGCCTCGTACGCGATACGGCCGCAATGACAGCTACCCTTGTAGATCACCTGCACCTCCTGTGATGGGGCTCCGCTTCAGCGCTTGAACAAATCCCGCAGCTGGTCGCGCGTACTGGTGCCGGACTTCTTCTCTTCCGGCGCCGCCGAGTCCTTGGAGGCCGCGGGGTCTTTGGAGCCGCCGCCCAGGCGCCTCTGCAATTCGTCGCCCAGGCGCTGCTTCGCGGACTCCGTCGCCGCCTTGCCGAAGTCGAGCTTGTAGGAGGGCTTCTCCAGCGGGCCCGCCACGCGCACCGGCACAGTGACGCCGCTCAGCTCCTCCGTGTCGCGGCCGCCCTGCCCCTTCGAAGTGCCCACGATCGAGGCCTTGACGAGATAGTTCAGCCGGTCTTCGCCGATGTTGACCTCGCCCTCCCCGCCCACCCGCAGCAGCGGCGACTTCATGGACAGATCGTTGTTGCGCGCGACGCCCTTGGCGATCTTGAAAGTCGCGGTGAGCTCCGAGAAATCGGTCTTCTGAGTCTGATCGGCCGCCTGGTCGTGCTCCCCTCTCAGCGCGCCCAGCCGCGCCTTGGCGTTGCGGATCGAGCCCGCGATGTCGATGCCCTTCAAGGCGCCATCAGCCATCTTGAGCGCCGCGGTGCCATCAAGGGCCTTCTTCAAGGCGCTTACGGTATCCCCCTGCGTGGTCACGTCCGCCGCAATGTCACCCTTCCCCTCCAGCATGTCGGTGTTGGCGAGGTCCTTCAGGAAAGTACCGATGCTCACGCCGCTCATGTTGTGCTTCACCGCGAAAGTCGGAGTGGCCGGCGCGGCATTGATCGCAATCGCGCTCGCGAGTTTGCCCTGGTAGAAATCGGCGCGCAGGGGATTGAGATCCACGTGCCCGTCCTTGGCCTTCATCTCTGCGCTCACGTTGGAGG
>DATFVY010000300.1:0-2851 GCA_035259925.1 Burkholderiales bacterium | reverse complement strand
GCCCAGCACGCCAGCATGCCGATGGTGGCGGTCGGGCCCTGCGCGGCGTTCTGCGGAAATGCGCTGCCGCCGACGACGAACAGGTTCGAAACATCCCAGGATTGCAGGTACTTGTTCACCACGCTGGTTGAAGGGTCCGTGCCCATCACCGCGCCGCCGACGTTGTGCGTGCTCTGGTACGGAACGATGCTGTAGTGCATCGGGATGGCCGCCGCGTGGTAGTGCGCCGGCTTCATCGCTTTCGCGATCTCGACGCACTTCTCGTAGCACCACTTGGCCAGCTTTTTCTCGTTCTCGTGCCAGTCGAAAGTCATGCGCAGCAGCGGCAGGCCGTTGGCGTCCTTGTAGGTCGGGTCGAGGTCGAGGTAATGCTGCCGGTAGCTCATGCACGAGCCGTGGATGTGGATGCCGAGCGTGCGCCGGTAGTTGTGCGCGACCGCTTTTTTCCACTCCGCGCCCCAGCGCGGCGTGCCGTGCGGCAGCGGCTTGCCCTTGATCGGCGACGCGCCGCTGCTGGGCGTATTGATGTACGCGCCGCCGACGAAGCCGAGCTTCGAGCGGTCGATGACGTCCCCGTTCAACTCGTCGATCGAGGTGTTCACCATTCCGCCGCCGATGAACGGATTGAATTCCCGGTCATCGAAGAAGACGTGCACGCGGCCGCCGACCTGGTACGAATAGTTGCGTCCCACGACGCCGCGGCCGGTCTGCGGGTCGTACGGCTTGCCGATGCCGGAGAGCAGCAGCAGCCGCGTGTTGTTGAAGCAGTACGTCGCCAGGATCACCAGGCTCGCGGGTTGCTCGACCTCGCGCCCGCGCGCGTCGATGTAGGTCACGCCGGCGGCCTGCTTGCCGGTGGAGTCGGTGTTGATCTTGATGACGTTGCACAGCGGGCGCAGCTCGAAATTCTTCTGCTTGTACAGGGCGGGCATCACCGCGGAGAGCGGGTTCGCCTTCGCGCCCTGGGCGCACACGTGGCTGCTGCAGAAGCCACCGCGCTGGCACTCGAGCATCGTCACCTTGTAGAGGTTGTTGTAGTCCCGGGTCATGGCCGCGGCCGGTCCCTGGAAGGGGGCGTAGCCGAGCTCGGCTGCGGCCTTCGCGAAGATCTCGCCCTGCGGCGTGCGCAGCGTTGCGGGGTTCGGAAACTCGCGCGAGCGCGGGCCTTCGTGCGGATTTCCGCCGGGCTGGATCGCGCCGTCCAGGTTACCCGCCTTGCCGCCGACGCCGTAGATGTTTTCGAACTGATCGTAGTACGGCTCGATCTCCTCCCAGGTCACGCCCCAGTCCTGGATGGTGGCGCTTTCGGGAAAGAAATCCTCGCCGTAACGCTCGGCGATCCTGGTGCGAAGCTCGAAATCGTGCGGCAGAAAGCGCCGCGCATTGCCGCCCCAGTGGGCTGCGGTGCCGCCGACCATTTCCCCCGGCTTGAAGGACCCCATCTCGCGCATCGGGAGTGCGACCTGGCTGGCGTTGTTGCGGAAGGTGATCGTTTCGCGCGAGAGATTCTGGAAGATATCGCTGTGACGGTCGAACTTGAGCTCGTCGTGCACGTACGGCTTCACGAAGTCCGTCTGCGGGTCGATCATCCGTCCGCGCTCGAGGCAGAGCACCTTCAGGCCGGCGTTCGCCAGCTCCATGGACATGATCGAGCCCACCAGGCCGCTGCCGACGACGACTGCGTCGACCGGCTTCAGTTTCGTCGCCGCCACGTTACTTCCCCTTGCCCTGCTTGATCATGACGTGCTTCACGAAGCCCTGCGCATCGACCTGCGCGTGCCCGAGTTGAACGTCAAGGATGCTCACCGGCTCGGCGCGATACGGCTCGGGATTGTCGATGTGCTCCCGGTAAGCGCCGGAAGGCATGCCGGGAAATCCCAGGAGCTTCCAGCCTGCCTTGCCGCGGTTGCCGCCGTACATCGGGTCGGCAAAGTAACCCTCTTCCGTATTACGCCAGAGCAGATCGAAGAAAAGCTTCGAGGAAAGCGAAGGCAGCGGGATCTCGTCTTTCTCGAGCGCCTGGAGAACCGCGTCCTGCGTTTCGGGCGGCAGCTGGTCGAAGGGCTTCTCGTATGAGGCCCGGCAGTGATCATTGATCTCCCGGATGCTGACGCGATAGATCTCCTGCGGCGTGAGGCGGGACTGGAAGCCCTGCTCGGGCGTGCCTTCGGGCCAAGGGCCGCCGCGGTAGTTACGGCCGTGCGAGCCCCAGACGCTGGCGAGCTGCTGGTCTATGAAGTAGGTGACGCCCGCTTCCTTCGCGCCCGGCCCCAGGTCGTCCGCCGGTATCAGGCGGTCGACCGCCGCGTCGAGGAACCGGATCTCCGGCTGCGTCAGGTAGGCAAAGACTCGCGCTTCATCCGCCATGGATTATCGCCTCCGCAGCGCATTCCACTTGCTGGAATCCAGGGAATTTCCTGATGACAGCATACGGACCGATGTCGGTGCGCGCAATGGCGGGCGTTCCAGCGGGATTCGCGAATCCCGCCCGCGGAACTCCCCCGGTTACGGGTTGCTGCGCCCGAGCAGCGCTTCGGCCCGCGCCAGCGCGGCGGGAAGGTCGGCGACGAGGTTGTCCGACCCCAGGCGTTCGGCGAACCCCGAGCGCCGGAACAGGCCCAGCGGCTGCAGGTTCGCGCCGGCGATCACCAGCACTTTGCCGTTTTTAGTGAGCCTGCGGTGCAGCGTATCCAGCGTATCGAGACCCGTGGTGTCCACGTTGATCGTCTTGTGCATCTCGAGGATGACGACGCGGGCGCTTTCTGCCGGCTCGGCGAGCGCGAGCAGCGGCTCGACCTTGCTGGTGGAGCCGAAAAACAGCGATCCGTAAAGCGTATAGGCGCGCACGCCG
>DATFVY010000299.1:0-6092 GCA_035259925.1 Burkholderiales bacterium | reverse complement strand
GAGCTGATCCACCATGGTGTTGATGGTGTCCTTCAGCTCGAGGATCTCGCCCTTCACGTCCACCGTGATCTTCTTCGTCAGATCGCCCTTGGCCACCGCGGTGGTCACCGTGGCGATGTTGCGCACCTGGCTCGTCAGATTGCTGGCCATCAGGTTCACGTTGTCGGTGAGGTCCTTCCACGTGCCGGCCACGGCCTTGACCTTGGCCTGCCCGCCCAGCTTGCCCTCGGTGCCCACCTCGCGCGCCACGCGCGTCACCTCGGACGCGAACGAGCCCAGCTGGTCCACCATGGTGTTGACGGTCTTCGCAGTCTTGAGGAACTCGCCCTGCAGTGGATGGTTCTCGATCTCGAGCAGCATCGATTGCGAGAGATCGCCCTTCGCCACCGACTCGATCACGCGCGCCATTTCCGTGGTCGGCCGCACCAGGTCGCCGATCAGCGCGTTCACCGATTCCACGGTGTCCGCCCACGAGCCGGTGGCCGAAGGCAGCTGTACCCGCTGGCCGATCTGGCCTTCCTTCCCCACCTCGCTACGGATACGCGCGAACTCCCTCGCGATCGAGGCCTTCATCTCGACCACGTCGTTGAACGCCAGCGCGATCTCGCCGTCGATGCCTGTGAGATCCATGGGCAGCCGGTAGGAAAAATCGCCCCTGCGCAATGCGCGCAATGCCTTCAGGAACTCGCCGCGCTCGAGGCCGGCCGAGGTAACTGCGAGATCGTTCATTGAATCCTCCCCATCCAGACGACACAGCACTTCTTGAATCATCAGGGACAGCGCACTTTCCGCTGCCGGCGCCCTGCTCTACGCTTTCGCCGGACCAGGAAGCATTCCCTTGAGCACCGACACGACTACGTGAAATTCGTTCGACTTGTCGAGGAAATAGTCCGCCCCCCCATCGATGCATTTCCTCTTGTTCTCGACGTTCGGGTAATTGGTGAGCATGATGACCTTGGGGGCCGGCTTGAGCTTCTTGAGGTAGAAGAGCACGTCCGCACCGCTGCCCTTCGGCATCCTCAAGTCGAGTATCGCGACGTCCGGTTTCAGCTTTACAGCGAGGCTGCGCGCCTCGCTGGCGTCCTCCGCCTGGCCGATGACTTCGATACCGTGCAGATCGGACAGCAGACTGATCAGCCGTTCCCGCACGACGACCGAATCATCAGCGATGAGGACTCTCATTTTGCCGAGCGTTTCGTGTCGTCGTGCATCCCGGTATCTGCACCGCCAATCATAGGGCGCAGGTAGTCGGGCAACTATCAATGAAGCGTGATTTGGATGTAGCGATCCCGCTGTCAGCATGTAGCCGTACAACTACATGCCGCCGCACCCGCGGACCGCGTGCAACGTGCGCCGCCGAGGGCTCCGGCCGCGACTGCTCCAGGCACCAAACCACCCCTTTCCGACGGGCTTTCATAGGGGCACTTCAGCGCGACCGGCCTAGACCAGGTGGACTACGTGGCCGTCTTGCGGGGAAACAGATCGTGTAGCACCATGGCTACACCATGTAGCGTCGCAGATTTTGCGATACAGACTGTGGTGGCCAGCCCGATGTTAGGAGCCTGGCAGGCCAAACTAAGTGTAGTCACCCGTCTGTATGCCGGCAGGTCCGGGGTATGACCGCAAGTCATGCCCCGGTTTCTTTTCGCGCCCGCGATCGAAAGCCGCGCCGCCCGTACGGCAATAGCCAACCACGGCAGTCGATGGGCCGAATGGAGCAGTGCCGGTGTGCACCGCGACAACGTCCTGTCGCCGACCCCGTCTAGATTTCCAATCGCACGGCAGTGGGCGCGTGACAGCGCGCCCATTCGAGGCAGCAAGCGCCGCGGGCCGTGCCGCGCAGCTCGTCCTTGATCAAGCTGGAGCCAAACCAGATGCCGATCTCCGCCCTCGATTATGGATTGAAGATTTTCTCCACCTGCCCGCTGTCGCAGCAGATGACGCCGGGAACCTACCTGCGGCGCGTGCAGGAAATCGCCCGCTGGAGCGAGAACGCGGGATACGAAGGCATACTCGTGTTCACCGACAATGCGCAGCTCGACCCGTGGCTGGTCTCGCAGGTCATCGTCGCCGCCACCGACCGCCTGTGCCCGCTGGTGGCGATCCAGCCGGTCTACATGCATCCCTACAGCGTGGCGAAGATGATCACGTCGTTCGCCTGCCTCTACGGCCGCCGGCTCCATCTCAACATGGTGGCGGGCGGCTTCAAGAACGACCTGGCGGCGCTGAACGACCAGACGCCTCACGACGACCGCTATCTCCGCTTGGTGGAGTACACCACCATCGTGCAGAGCCTGCTGCGGACGGCGGATCCAGTGAGCTTCGAGGGGCGCTATTACAAGGTGACCAGTCTCAAGCTGACCCCGCCGCTGCCGCCCGGTCTCGTTCCGGACATACTCGTCTCGGGATCGTCCGGCGCGGGCATGGACGCCGCGCGGCAGCTGCGGGCCACCGCGGTCGAGTACCCGAAGCCGCCGGCCGACTACGCCGCGGCGCCGGCTCCGGACATCGATTCGCGCGGCATCCGCATCGGCATCATCGCCCGCTCCGCGGAGGATGAGGCCTGGTCAGTCGCCCGCGACCGGTATCCGGAGGACCGCAAGGGCCAGCTCACCCATCAGCTCGCCATGAAGGTGTCGGATTCGTCGTGGCATCAGCAGCTCTCGCAGCTCGCGCGCGCCGGTCACGGCGCGAAGAATCCGTACTGGCTGGTGCCGTTCCAGAACTACAAGGCCGTGTGTCCTTTCCTGGTCGGCAGCTACGACCGCGTGGCCGACGAGCTCGCGCGCTACGTCGATATCGGCTACCGCACGTTCATCCTGGAAGTGCCGGCGAGCGAGGAAGAGATCAGCCACACCGGCGTCGTGTTCGACCGCGCCGTTTCGCGGTGCGCCGCGTGACGCCGATACTCCTTCAGCACGGAGTGACCGCGCAGGCGCAGGCACGTCCGGAGGCGACAGCGCTGGTGTTCAAGGGCGCCCGCATGAGCTACGGGGCACTCGAGGAGACCAGCAACCGCCTCGCCCGGCTGCTCGCAGACGTCGGCTGCCGGCGCGGAGAGCGCGTCGGCCTGCTGATGCCGAAGAGCCCGCTTGCGATCGCCGCCATACTCGGCACCCTCAAGGCCGACGCGATCTACGTACCGATGGACCCCGCCAGCCCGGCCGCACGGCAGGCGCGGGTGCTCGACATCGCCGACTGCCGCGTCATACTGGCCGCCGGCGCGGTCGGCCCCATGCTGCGCGAGGCGCTGGCGCTCGCGTCACTGCGGCAGCGGCCCCAGATCGGATGGCTCGACGAGGTGATCGCGCCCGCGAGCGACCCGGAGCCGGATTTCACGCTGCGCGAACTTGCGGCCGCTGCGGCGACGCCGCCGCCGTCCGCCAACACCGCCCGCGACCTGTCGCACATCCTGTTCACGTCGGGATCGACGGGAGCGCCCAAAGGCGTGATGCTCACCCACGCGAACATCGCGCACTTCCTGCGCTGGGCCATTCGCTACTTCGGCATCTCCAGCGCCGACCGCGTCTCCCAGCATCCGCCGCTGCGTTTCGACGTCTCCAACTTCGACATTTTCGGCGCGTTGTGGTCGGGAGCCGAGCTGCACATCGTGCCGCCTGAGCTCAACATCCTCCCGCACAAGCTCGCGAAGCTCATACGGGAAAACCGCATCACGCAGTGGTTTTCGGTGCCCTCGGTCCTCAACCTGATGGCGAACTTCGACGTCGTGCAGCAGGACGATTTCCCCGCCTTGCGCCGCGTGCTGTTCGCCGGCGAGCCGCTGCCTACGCCCACGCTGATCCACTGGATGCGCCGGCTGCCGCACGCGCAGTTCACCAATCTCTATGGACCTACGGAAACGGCCATCTCGAGCAGCTACTACACGCTGCGGCGCTGCCCGTCCGACCCGCGCGAGACCATCCCCATCGGCACCGCTTGCGACGGCGAGGAGCTGCTGCTCCTCGACGATGAGCTGAAGCCCGTCGCCACCGGCGAGACGGGCAACCTCTACATCCGCGGCACGGGCCTGAGCCCGGGCTACTGGCGCGACATGGAAAAGACGCGCGGCGTGTTCATTCCGTGCCCCGGCGGAGCGGGCGCGCTCGACCGCATCTACAAGACCGGCGACCTGGCGCGGCGCGACGGCGGCGGCCTCTTCTACTTCCTGGGCCGCGCCGACACGCAGATCAAGAGCCGCGGCTACCGCATCGAACTCGGCGAGATCGAGTCGGCGCTGCAGGCGCTGCCGCAATTGCGGGAGAGCGCCGTGGTCGCGATTCAATCCGGGGGTTTCGAGGGATGGCAGATCTGCTGCGCTTACGTTCCGGCTGCGGGCGCCGGCGTCCCCGTGGAGAGGCTGCGCAAGACCCTCGCGGACCTGCTGCCTGCCTACATGCTGCCGACGCTCTGGATGCGCTACGACCACGCGTTGCCGAAGAACGAGAGCGGAAAGATCGACCGCCCGCGGCTGCGCGAGGCCTTCGTCCGCAGCGACTCTCCTGCGCCAGGACCAGCGGCGCCGCAGCCGGCTGCGGTCCGCGACGCGGCCGAGCGGGTGCTGGGACGGGCATAAGAAGGGGTGCACAGAATGACCGACGCGAATCCCATAGTCGAGCGCCTCGATGCCCTGTTCGTCGAGTGCTTCCACGTCGAAGTCCCGTCGCCGGACACCGATCTGCTGGAGAGCGGCGTGCTGGACTCACTGCAGCTCGTGGAGCTGCTGCTGCAGCTCGAGCGGCGCTTCGGCTTGCAAGTCAAGGTCGAGGACATCGACCTCGATGATCTGCGGACGCTCGAGCGGATTGCCCGGCTGGTGGCCGGAAACGGCGGGGCGACGTCCGCCACCAGCACGGCCGCTTCTTGATCCGCCTGCCGCGGCGTTCCGTCGGCGCCCGAGTGAGCGGGCGGCACGGCCTGCGCGCTGAATCGCGATCGTGATGGCGGACGGCGGAACCTGTCATGGCGACGATTCGTGTCCTGACCGAGGACGACGTCCCCGGCGTCGCCGCGCTCGTCAGGCGCGTGTACCCGGACTATCGCTGGACTTCGGCGGGTGCATGCGAGTCCTATGTCCGGGAGCCGCTGTTCGATAATCCGTGGTGCGACTTCCAGCTGCCTTCCTGGGTCGCCGAGGAAAACGGGCGCATCTGCGGCTTCTACGGGGTCATTCCCCGCTGGATGGAGCTGCGCGGACGCCCGCTGCGGACGGCAGTGGCCTGTCACTACATGGTGGACCCGGACTGCCGCAACGCCCTCACGGCAATGCAGCTGGCGAAGGCCTGCCTCACGGGACCGCAGGATCTCACGATCGCCGATGGAGCGAGCGACCTGTCGCGACGTCTCTGGACCGGGATCGGCGGCACCGTGCCGCTGCTCTACAGCCTGCACTGGACGCGCCCCCTGCGCCCCGCCCGCTATGCCTTGTCATTGCTGGAAAAACGATCCGTGATTCCCCGCGCGTTCACGCTCGCGGCGCACCCGCTGGGGGCGCTGGCCGATGCGGTGGCCGCGCGGCTGCGTCCCAACCACTTCTATCACCAGAACGGCGCGCTCGCGGAGGGCCCCCTGGACGCGGCAACAATGCTGGCCCATCTGCCCGAGGTCCTGCACGACAATGTGTTGCTGCCGGTATACAACGAGCGCGTGCTTGCCCGCCTGCTCGACCGGACGGCGCGCAAGACCCGCCACGGAACGCTGCGCGCGCGCGCCGTGCACGACGGCGAGCGCGTGATCGGGTGGTACCTCTACTACGTGCAGCCGGGCGGAGTGAGCGAAGTGCTCCAGCTGGCAGCCCGCGAGGGCGATTACGACCGGGTGCTGCAGCGGCTCCTGGCTGATGCCTGGCAACAGGGCGCGGCGGCAGTGCATGGCCGCCTCGACCCGCGCTTCGCGAGCGTGCTGTCGGACCGGCATTGCTGGCTGCGCACGGATGGGGCCTGGACCCTGGTCCATTCCCGCCACGCGGACGTGCTGGACGCCTTCCAGCGGGGAGGCGCTTTTCTCAGCCGCCTGGACGGCGAATGGTGGCTCGAGTTCTTCCGGGATTGAGCGGCGAGCTGCGGCGCGGCGCCGCTCTGCCTCAGTTCCTGCCG
>DATFVY010000298.1:0-6019 GCA_035259925.1 Burkholderiales bacterium | reverse complement strand
GGGGCTTCCGTCCGATCCGGGATGGGTGCGCGAAACGGCCACGCCGATGTCAGTGAAGTCCGGCTTCAGGGCGGACGGCCACGGATCTTCCGCGGTGGTGACACCCGGGAGTCTCTCGCCGGTGGCGCAGCGCCAGCGCTCGCGCGCAATCCCGCCCAGGACTGCGGCAGCGTCGCCGTCGACCGCGATCATCACGTCATGAAACGGCGGATACGGCGTGCCGGCATCGACGCGGCGCGGGTCGTCGGCCGCGTGCTCGCTGGTGTCCCAGCGCCGGCAGGTAAAGTCGAGGCCCCCCGAGAACGCCATTGCGTCGTCGATGACCACGATCTTCTGATGATGGGATCCGATCGTCGGATGGGTGTTGTCATAGCGCAGGTCGATGCGGCGATGGATCTTCCAGCCCGTGCCGTAGACCGGGGGAAATTCGCGATTGATCCCGAACACCATCGGGAAATCCCAGTCGAGTATGCGGATGCGCAGGCCGCGGCGCCGGCGCGCGAGAAAATTCAGGAAGTCGCCGAGCACGGGCGGCGCCGAGGGCGACTCGTCCCAGTGCAGGCGCGTCCTGCTGTCGAAATCCCAGCCGAGGATGATGATCGAGCGCTGGGCACGCTCGGCAGACTGCATGAAGGCTTTGAAATACTCGTCGCCGTCGACCAGCAGCGCCACACGCTGCGCGCGCGCGACCTTCAGGCAATTGCGGCCTGGCTGGAAAAGACTGCCGGGCGCAAGCGCTGCTGGCGCCCCTTGCGCCGGTATCGGCTGATCCATGTTGAAATTCCCGGGAAACGCCGGCTGACAGGGGGCAATGCCGCCGCCGGACATAAAGTTAGGCTGTGGGCGGCGCGTGATCGTTCACGTGCGGAGCGTTGCGCAGGAGTTTTCTCGGGCCCGCGAGATCAACGACGGGCTGTCGGCGAACGGCTACGTCCGCCGGCGGCCACGCCGCCGGCGGACGCGGGACTATTGCATCTTGATGTTGGCCGCCTTGATGACCTTGCTGTACTTGGCAAGCTCCACCTGCATCAGCTTGGAGAGCTCCGCCGGCGTGGTGGTAAGGGGATCGGCGCCGTTGCGCTCGAACTGCTCCTTCATCTCCGGCGACTTGGCGATGGCGGTAAGCTCGCCGGAGAGCTTCTTTACCACCGGTCCCGGCGTGCCCTTCGGCGCGAAGAAGCCGAGCCACAGCGACACCTCGAACCCGGGATAGCCGGATTCAGCAACCGTCGGCACGTCGGGCAGCGCCGGCGAGCGCTGGGCGGTGCCCACCGCAATCGGCCGCATCTTCCCCGACTTGGCGAAGGGCAGCACGGCCGGCATGCTGCCGAACAGCGCCTGCACCTCTCCGCCCATGAGCGCGGTGCCGGCGGGACCGTTGCCCTTGAAGGGGATGTGCACGATGTTGGTGCCCGAGGCGAGCTTCAGCATCTCCATCGCAATCTGGGTGGTGCTGCCGGCGCCGGCCGAAGCATAGTTGAGCTTGCCCGGCTGCGCCTTCATGAGCCCCACGAATTCCTTGAGCGACTTGGCCTGGACGCTGGGATGCAGCACCAGCAGGTACGGCGTGGAAGCGACCAGCGTGATCGGCTCGAAGTCCTTGATCGGGTCGTACTTGACCTCGGGATAGGCCGCCGGGGCGATCACATGGGTGCTGGTGGTGCCCATGGTGAGCGTGTAGCCGTCGGGGCTGGAGCGCGCTGCGAGTTCCGTGCCGATCATGCCGCCGGCACCGCCGCGGTTGTCGATGACGACCTGCTGGCCGACGCGCTCGCCGAGCTTCTGCCCCACCAGCCGCGCGATGATGTCGGTCGATCCGCCCGGCGGGAACGCCACGATCAGCCGTACCGGCTTGGTGGGATAGGCTCCCTGCGCGAGGGCGACGGCGGGCAGCGCGATGAGCAGCGCGCCCCCGGCAATGACTTGCAGCCGCTTGTACATGTCTTCCTCCTCCGTTGTATTTGGCCTCCCGGCCGCAGCGGGCTGCGCGGCCGGGCGGTGTCCCGGCGGGATTCTACTGGACGGAGGAACTTTAAGTCACCCGTCAGACCTGGGTCGTCTCGGCGGTCGCCTCCTGCCGTTTCTTCCGGATCGCCGGAACAACCAGGACCAGCAGCAGGATCACGGTGGCGATCAGGAAGGCGGCGCTGATGGGGCGCGTGAAGAACACCGTGGGATCGCCGCGCGATATCAGCAGCGCCCGCCTGAGGTTCTCCTCCATGAGTGGTCCCAGCACGAACGCGAGGATCAGCGGGGCCGGCTCGCACTTGAGCTTCATGAACACGTAGCCGAGGAGCCCCAGCAGGATGGTCACGTAGACGTCGAGCGACGAGTTGTTGATGCTGTAGACGCCGATCACCATGAAGGTCATGATCGCCGGGAACAGCAGCCGGTACGGCACGGAGAGCAGCTTCACCCACAGCCCGATCAGCGGCAGGTTGAGCACGAGCAGCATCGCGTTACCGATCCACATGCTGGCAATGAGGCCCCAGAACAGCTCGGGCTTCTGCGTCATTACCTGCGGCCCGGGCTGGATGCCCTGGATCGTCAGCGCGCCGAGCAGCAGCGCCATCGTCGCCCCGTGCGGGATGCCCAGGGTCAGCGTGGTGATGAAGGCGCACTGCACCGCCGCGTTGTTCGCCGATTCCGGCGCGGCGACGCCGCGGATGTCGCCCTTGCCGAACTGGGACGGGTCCTTGGCGACTTTCTTCTCCAGCGCATAGGACGAGAACGCGCTGATCGTGGGCCCGCCGCCGGGGAGCGTGCCGAAGAAGGCGCCGATCGAGGTGCCCCGCACGATGGCGCCGGCGGAGGCCTTGATGTCCTGCCAGCTCGGCATCAGGTTGGTGATCTTCTTCTTGAGGACGTCGCGGCTCGCGGTATCGGCGCCCGCCTCCAGGTTGGAGCAGATCTCCGCGAAGCCGAACAGGCCCATGGCGATCACGGTGAAGCTGATGCCGTCCGTCAGCCCGGTCACGCCGAAAGCGAAGCGCGACATGCCGGAATTGACGTCGGTGCCGACGATGCCGAACAGCAGCCCCAGCAGGATCATGCCGAGGGTCTTGACCAGGGAGCCGTGGGCGAGCACGGCGGCCGCGATCAGCGCCATCACCATCAGCGAAAAATACTCGGGGGCGCCGAACTTGAGGGCGAACTCCGCGAGCGGCGGCCCGAGCAGCGCGACCAGGACGGCGCCCACGGAGCCGGCAAAAAAGGAGCCGACCGCGGCGATCGCCAGTGCCGGGCCCGCCCGGCCCTGCTTCGCCATCTGGTGCCCGTCCATGCAGGTCACCACCGACGCGGACTCGCCGGGCAGGTTCACCAGGATTGCCGTCGTCGATCCGCCGTACTGGGTGCCGTAGTAGATGCCCGACAGCATGATGATGGCGCCGATGGGATTGAGGCTGAACGTCAGCGGCAGCAGCATCGCGATCGCCGCCACCGAGCCGATGCCGGGCAGCACGCCGATCAGCGTGCCGATCAGGACACCGATGAAGCAGTAGAGCAGGTTGATCGGCGAAACCGCCGTGGCGAAGCCGAGCGCGAGATTGGGAAAGAGGACGCTGAGGGATTCCATCTCAGTAGTCCCACCAGAAGAGTCTCAACGGCAGCTCGATGCCGTAGACAAAGATCGCGAGCGCGAGCACCACCATCACCACGGTGAGCGCCAGGACTTCCAGCAGCCGGAACCGCCTGCCCGCCGCCGCGCTGAGGATGACGACGCCGACCAGCGCCGGCACGAAGCCGACATGGTCGATCGACATGCCGAAGGCGAGGAACGACAGGCTCAGCATGATCATGGGCTTCCACGCGAACGGCGTGATGCGGCTCTCCTCCATGCGGAACGAGAGCCCGGAGACGGTGGCGCCCAGCACGATGAGCATCCCACCGAGCCAGGTGGGGAAATAGCCGGGACCCATGCGCATCGCGGCGCCCATGGGGTAGTCGCGGGCGACGACGATCGCCAGAATGCCGAAGCCGATGAACATCAGCCCGGCCCAGAAATCTTCCTGGTTCTTGATGCTTAGCTTCACGGTTTCTCCTCGTGGGTGGCGGATGGCCGGGACGCTTGGGCGACCGGTGTCTCCCCCTGTTTGATACTCGCCGCTCCGGCAGGTCGCCGGCCGGCGGTATCTCGTTCTCGGTCCTGGCAGGCAGGACCGTGCCGTGACAACTTCAAAAAGAGAGCGCTGAGTCAGGTAGTCCTGGTGGTGTCCTCCTGAGTAGTGGCGTGTCCAATTGACCGTGAGACCGGACCGGATGGCACCTGGTTCGCCCCGGTCAGGATTTCGCAAGAAACCCCGCTGCCCGAAATCCGCCGCAACAAACAACAACGCGCCCGCTAGCGCGAGCGCGTCGGCAATATTTACTGTCCCCCTAATTATTGCTAACTAGGTCGCATGCGCTATGGGCCGGATGGGGGGGCCGGAAAGACCTTGACTCGCAAGGGTTTTGCCATCACGGTCCGCGCCCGGTGAGCGCGTCGGGATTGATGACGTTGATGGGCTTGCCCGCTGCGAACGCCAGTATCTGGTCGAAAACGACGCTGAAGATCCGCTCATAGCCCCCGCGCTCGACATAGCCCAGATGCGGCGTGCACACCACGTTGTCCCTATTGAGCAGTGGATGCGCCGCGTTCAGCAGGGGCTCTTCCTCGTATACGTCAACCGCGGCCAGGCCCGGGCGCCCGGCCTCCAGCGCGGCGACCAGCGCTCCCGGCTCGATCAGCCCGGCGCGGCTCGTGTTGACCAGCAGCGCGGTCGGCTTCATGCGCGCGAGGTCTGCAGCCGTCACCAGGCCGCGCGTTGCGGGGATCAGCCGCACGTGCAGCGTCAGCACGTCCGACTGCTCGAACAGCGCTTCCTTGCTCGCCGCGACGGCGTGGCCATCGGCGCGCGCCCGCTCCGCCGAGCGCTCGCGGCCCCAGGCGAGCACCTTCATCTCGAACGCCTTGGCGTAACGCGCC
The DNA here is from genome assembly GCA_035259925.1 of Burkholderiales bacterium. GTDB lineage: Bacteria > Pseudomonadota > Gammaproteobacteria > Burkholderiales > SG8-41 > SG8-41. The sequence goes on along the minus strand of DATFVY010000298.1, from coordinate 1,053 downwards.
ATGACCGCGCCGATGCGCCCGTAGCCGAGGATGCCGAGCGTGGTCCCGCGCAGCGCCGTTCCAATCGACGATTGCCATCGGCCGCTCTTCAACGCCGTCACTTCCTGCGGAATGCGGCGCAGCGCAGCGATGATGAGGCCCCACGCCAGCTCCGCCGTCGCGTACGAGGGCGCGCCGGGGTGGAGGTCGGAGCACAGCACGATGCCCCGCTTCGTGCAGGCATCGAGATCGATGTGGGGGTAGACGCTCGATTGGCTGATGAGCTTCAGCTTCGGCAGCCGCTCGATGAGGGGCGCGCGGATGGGGGTGCGCTCGCGGATCAGCACCAGCGCTTCGGTGTCCTTCAGTCGCTGCGCCAGCGTGTCGGTGTCCTTGCTGTGGTCGTTCCAGATCGTGACATCATGGCCGGCGAGCTTGGGAAAGCACTTCAGCGTGCGCACGGCGTTCTGGTAGTCGTCGAGGATCGAGATTTTCATTGTAGGAGGTGATGAAGTGAGGCAGTAATGAAGTGAGGCAGGAAGTATTCTGGCTGGAGCAATAATCGACGCGTCGATCACATCCTCACTGCCTCACTACCTCACTGCTTCACTTCGGCTTTCGACCGGCGCGGCGCTCCGGCTGGATCTCGAACTCCCCCACGATCTCCAGCACCGAGCGGCGCGGCAGCTCGGCGACGCCGACCGCGGAGCGGGCGTGCGCCCCGCGCTCGGGGCCCCACAGCTCGTAGAACAGGTCGGAGGCGCCGTCGATCACCGCGAACTGGCGCTCGAAGCCCGGCGCGGAATTGACCATGCCGTGCAGCCGGATCACCCGCTTCACGCGGTCGAGGTCTCCCAGATGCGCCTTGAGCGTTGCGAGGATCTGGAGCGCCACCGCGCGCGCGGCGAGGCTGGCCTCCTGCTCCGTGACCTCGGAGCCAACCTTGCCGGTGTTCCTGGCCCCCAGCATCAGCGGATGCCGCGCCGTGCTGTGGCCGCCGAGAAAGAGGATGTCGCCCACCTGCACGCACGGGATGCGGTTGGGACTCGGATAGGGATGCACCGGCGGCAGGGT
>DATFVY010000297.1:0-4511 GCA_035259925.1 Burkholderiales bacterium | reverse complement strand
GCTCGACATGGAAGCGCAGCCCGACGGCGACGTGCTGCTGCATCCCAAGCAGCGCATGATCATCGCCGCGCGCGCCGCCGGCGTGATGCCGCTCGGCTTCATCGGCACGGTGGCCGACTTCAGCGACTGGGCAAAATTTCGTGAGATGGTGCGCCGGGCGCGCCGCTTCGGCTTCGACGGCGCCGGCTGCATCCACCCCGGGCAGGTCGGGATCGTGAACGAGGAATACACGCCGAGCGAGGAGGAGGTCGCCTACGCGCGCAAAGTGATCCGGATGGACCAGGAGGCACGGGCGGCCGGGCGCGGTTCGTTCCAGATCGAAGGCAAGATGATCGACATCCCGGTGGTGGTGCGCGCGGAGCGCCTGGTCCGGCGCTACGAGGCGATCAAGCAGCGTGAAGCGAAAACCCTGGCCGCCGCCCGCTCATGACCCAGGACCTGGAAAAACTGAAAGAGTGGATCGGGCAGCGCGAGGCCGACGTGGACTACGTGACCGTGCCCGCGGTGCACCGGCTCGCGGCGACGCTCGACCGCGACGACCCGATGCCGCGCATGGGCGACCCCCTTCCGATCGGGTGGTACCAGATCCTGTTCCCGCGCGTGGTGCGCCACTCCCAGATCGGCCCCGACGGCCACCCGAGGCGCGGCGACTTCCTGCCGCCCGTGCCGCTGCCGCGGCGCATGTTCGCGGGCAAGCGCACCACGTTTCACGACAGCCTCCGGGTCGGCGACGAGGTGCGCCGAGACTCGGTGATCCAGGATGTCAACGTGAAGAGGGGCCGCACGGGGCAGATCGTGTTCGTCACCGTCAAGACCGACTTGACCGGCCCGCGCGGTCTCGCCGTGAGCGAGGAGCAGGACTACGCCTACCGCGAGGCCGCGCCCGGAGGCACCCCGCCGCAGCCGCCGCAGCCGGCGCCCGGCAGAGCGGTGTGGAGCCGAACCGTCACTCCCGATCCGGTGATGCTGTTCCGCTATTCCGCCCTGACCTTCAATGGCCACCGCATCCACTACGACCAGCCTTACGTCACCCGGGAAGAAGGCTACCCAGGGCTCGTCATGAACGGCGGGCTTACGACCCTGCTCGTCTTCGAGCTCGCACGTAGCCACGCTTCGACCCCGATACGCCACATCGCCTCGCGCAACGTGCGCGCGCTCTACGTGAACCGGCCGATCTCGATCTGCGGCGAGCCTTCGGCCGACAACAAGACGGCCAAGCTCTGGGCGCTGGACGACCAGGGCGCGCTCGCCCTCACCGCCGAAGCAGAGTTCAATTGAAGCCGCCAACCGCCAGCCGTCAGCCGTCAGTCGTCACGAGAGCGTGAGCAATGGCGGGCGGACCGCTGGAGGGCGTGCGTGTCGTCGACCTGACCTCGGTCGTGGTCGGCCCGCTCGCCACCCAGATCCTCGCCGACCACGGCGCGGACGTGATCAAGGTCGAGTCAAAGGCGGGCGACCTCGTACGCGTGATGAACGGGAAATCCGTGACACCGGGCATGGGCGCGAAATTCCTGCATCTCAACCGCAACAAGCGCAGCATCGTCCTCGACCTGAAGCAGCCCGCAGGCCTTGCCGCGCTGAAAAAACTCCTGGCGCGCGCCGACGTGATGCTGTGGAACAACCGACCGGCCTCGATGGCGCGCCTCAAGCTGTCCTATGCCGACGTGCGCGCGGTGAACCCGAGGATCATCTACTGCGGCATGTTCGGCTTCGGCCAGGACGGCCGCTACCGCGACAAGCCAGCCTACGACACCATCATCCAGGGCGCCGGTGGCATGGCGGCGCTCCACCACCGCGCCACGGGCGAGCCGCGCTTCGTGCCGATGGTGGTGGCGGACAAGGCGGTCGGCCTGGTCGCGGTGCAGATGATCGCGATGGCGCTCTACGGGCGCGAGCGCACCGGCGAAGGCTGCTCGATCGAGATCCCGATGTTCGAGAACCTGGTCAAATTTGTACTCGAGGAGCACCTGTACCTGAAGACGTTCGACCCCCCGCTCGGGGAAACCGGCGATCCGCGGTTGCTCGACGCGCTCAACAAGCCGCTGCCCACCCGCGACGGCTGGATCAGCCTCTCCGCCAACACCGACGAGCAGGCGTTCGGCCTGTTCGACGCGATCGGCCGGCCCGAGCTCAAGACGGACCCGCGCTTCTCGAGCGTGTCCGCGCGCTTCGCCAACGTGAAGGAGTACTTTCACATCCGCGCCGAGGCGCTCAAGACCCGCACCACCGCCGAGTGGCTGGAGCGGTTCGACCGCGCCGACGTGCCCGCCATGCAATACCATACGCTCGATTCGCTGCTGGAGGACCCGCACCTCAAGGACGTCGGCTTCTTCGAGCTGAGGGAACACCCCACCGAGGGTCGCACGCGCAGCATGCGCCTGCCGAACAAGTGGTCGAGCGGCACGCGCCGCGAGTGGAGCCCGGCACCCAAGCTCGGTCAGCACAGCGTCGAGGTGCTGCGTGAAGCGGGCTACGACGATGCCGCGATAGAGTCGATGATCGCCGCCGGCGCGACGGTGGATGGCCGCCTGAAGCGGACGTAAGGCCACAGTTTGGACATGCTGGAAAGCCCCGACGCCTGCGGTAAACTATGCGCCCTCAAACTCTTTCCCGGCCGGCCGCGAGGCGCGCCGGCCCTACCCTGTGGAGAATCCCATGCACCGCTTGAGCCTGCTCGCTAGCCGCGTCTTCACCGTCCTGCTCGCCGCCGCGAGCTTTGCCTGCGCCCCGGTCACCACGGCGCAGGATTACACGCCCACCGTCGGCCAGGAAGGCAAGGACGTCATCTGGGTGCCGACGCCCCAGTCGCTGGTCGACAAGATGCTCGACATGGCAAAGCTCACTCCCAAGGACATCCACTATGACCTCGGCAGCGGCGACGGCCGCACGGTGATCACCGCCGCCAAGCGCGGAGCGCAGGCTTACGGGGTCGAGTTCAACCCCGACATGGTGAAGCTCTCGGAACGTGCCGCCGCCAAGGAAGGGGTCTCGGCCAGAGCGAAATTCATCAACGGCGACATCTTCCAGACGGATTTCAGCCAGGCGACCGTGATCACGCTCTACCTGCTGCCCAGCCTCAACGTGAAGCTGCGCCCCACCATTCTCAAGATGAAGCCGGGCACGCGCGTCGTGTCGCACGCTTTCAGCATGGAAGACTGGCAGGCCGACGAGACCGCAACCGTGGAGGGCCGCACCGCCTACCTGTGGATCGTGCCGGCGCAGGTGAACGGCCGGTGGCAAATGCCCGCGGGCGGCGAGCTCACGCTCAAGCAGAGCTACCAGATGATCTCGGGCGTGCTCAGGCAGGGCGGCAAGGAGAGCATCGTCAAGGGACAGCTCTCAGGCGAGCGGATCACTTTCGCGACGGACGCCGACGGCGGCCGCCGGGAATTTTCGGGGCAGGTCTCCGGCAACGCCATGCAGGGGACGGTGAAGGGCTCCGCCGGCGCAGGCCAGTGGAGCGCGACGCGCGCCGACAAGTAGGTTCCGCCCTCCAGCATTCAACGCGCCGTGTCGGTGACACGGCGCAGTGCCTTGTCCGTTCCTGGGTCTACCCGGAGTTCCAACATGGCAGCGAGTAAATCCCACGTCGCCATTATCGGCGGCGGCATCATGGGTGGCGACATCGCGATCCTGTTCGCCGCCGGCGGCTTCCACGTGCACGTGATGAGCCCGTCGCAGGGGACCCGCGACGCGCTGCCGACGCGCATCGCGGCAGGGCTGCAAAAGCTCGCTGCTCCGAAAGCGAGCGCCGCGAACGTCAAGCTGTACGCGGCCCTCGAGGCATTGCCGTGGAAGGACATCGGCCTGGTGGTCGAGGCGGCGACGGAGAACCTCGCGCTCAAGCAGCAGCTGTTCGGCCGCCTGGAGTCGCTCGCGCGTTCCGATACCCTGCTCACCACCAATACATCGAATTTCTCCATCAAGGAAATCGGCAAGGGGCTGAAGCGCCGCGGCCGCGTGGCGGGCCTGCACTTCTTCATGCCGGCGCACCTCGTTCCGCTGGTCGAGATCGTGAGCGCGGAGTTCACGGATCCCGTGGTGGCGGAGCGCCTGGTCGCGCTCATGAAGGCGCTCGACAAGGCGCCGATCTGGGTGAAGAAGGACGTCCCCGGATTCGTCGGCAACCGCCTCCAGCACGCCATGCTGCGCGAGGCTTTTTATCTCATCAACGACGGCATCATCGACGCCGAGGGAGTGGATACCGCGGTGCGCTACGGCTTCGGATTCCGTTTCATCGCCTGCGGCCCCGTCCTGCAGAAGGAAATGTCGGGCTGGGACACCAATTACACGGTGTCCAGCGAGCTCTACCCGCACCTCTACAACAGCAAGTCTCCCGCACCGGTCGTGAAGGCGTTGATCGACAAGGGGCACTTCGGGATGAAGTCGAAGCGCGGCTTCTGGGAATGGGACGACGAGTCGATCGCCAAGGAAAAAGCCCGCATCGAGCGCTGCCTGCGGGCAGGCATGGCGATCCTCAGATCCGATGGCGGGAAGCAGCGGTGAGCCGC
>DATFVY010000296.1:0-4106 GCA_035259925.1 Burkholderiales bacterium | reverse complement strand
GGTTGCAGTCCATGCCCTGGACGGACCGCTATTTCGACTGGAATCTTCCCTCTCGTGTGGAAACCGAGCCCGCACTTTTCCTTTCCTTCGGCTTCAAGACGGCGTCAACGCTGGTGCCGCGCGCGCACCCGGATTCCGCGCATGTCAACCTGGTGGGGCAGCACACGCCGACTGTCGATGGCCCGGGCAGCGACAGGATCAGGCGGATCATCGGTTTACCGCAGCGGCGGATCTACGGCGTCTTTGATTTCTACATCACCCAGCAGAACATGCCTGGCGCAGGGTCCGTCAAGACCTACCTCGGCGACCATCTCCGCCTGTGGGGATTGGACTTCTCCGACGAGAGGTGCGAGCTGATTTCGCTGCGGCCGGGCGCCGTGAAATGGGTCTCGATCAACCGGATTGCCGGCACCCGAGCGAACCCCGCTCCCCCGCTGCTCATTCTTTGCGAGCTTCGACCGAGCTCTCTTCCGGACCACCAGCGCGCAATGGAGGAGTTCAGGAGCTTTGCCATGAAGCTCGAGCGGTTCGGAGCCGCCTGCCCGGAGTACTTCGCGAAACCCCTTACCTACACTCGCGTTTATCGCCGCTGGATCGTGTCGAGCTTTGCCTCGTTCGAAGTGACACTCGACCTTGCAGACGAAGGCGCGTTCTATCTGCAGCAGATGAGGCCGCCTTATGTGGCTCTCAGGCTGGGCGGCGTGACACGCGACGAGATCGTGGCCGCCGAACCCGATTGCAGGAAATGGTTTTCCACGCTCTCGCAGACTTCAGCACAGGTTTCGCGTGCCCCTGCGTCTGAATGACCCGGGAAGGGATCAAGCCGTCACGCGGCTCGCCACGCGCAGCATCGCGTCGCGCTCGGCGAACCACTCCTTCGCGTACTCGCAGCCCCGGTACTCGTCGAAATACGGGCCGCCCAGGGTGTAGTGCACGAGGGCGGCATCCTTGCGCGGCGGGTTGTAGCCCACCAGGTGATTCCAGCGGTTGGGCAGCGCGCCGATGAGGTCGTCGTTGCCCAGCCACTTGAACTGGTGCAACTCCAGTCCCGTGGCCTGGTTCACGTACTCGGGACTCAGCGCGCGGCAGCGCGCATTGTTGAACAGCATCACGCTCGACCAGTTCTTCTTCTCGTAGCGGGTCTGCGGCTCGCCGAGGAACTTCACCGTCTCCTTCGGCACGTGGTTATGCTTGACCACCATCACGGCGTAGCGGTCGTCGCGCAACTGCCACAGCCTGGCCACGTCCTCCAGCATGAGCATGTCGCAGTCCATGAACACGGACCAGCCTTCATGGCCCGACAGGTACGGCGTCAGGAAGCGCGAGAACGAGAAGTCGGTGCTCTGCAGCGGATGCCGCTCGCGGGTGAGTATTCCCTTCAACTGGGCGAGCATGAGCGGGACGATCGAGACCGGCTGCGAGGCGCGCGCCTGGATGCTGTAGGCCAGCACGCTGAAAGCGACGGTCTCGCGCGGGTCGTAACCGATGAAGATGTTGATCATATCGCCGGGCACCGCGGGTTGCAGGAGGATACCAACGCGTGCCGTTGCCGGCAAACCCGCCGCCTCATCGGCGAGCGCCCTCGGGTATGGCGGCAAACCTCAGGAGCAACTCGATATTCCGGGCCACGGACGCGGCGCCGTCAAGCACGTTTCCTTTCGGAGTGGAATACTCGAGCTTCAGGTTGTCATCAGTACTCACCCAAAACGGCGCCGGCATGCCGAAGCCGCCCAGGAAAAGATCGGTGGCAGCCGGATCGAGGAGGCGTGCCTGGAGCAGATCGCGGGCACTGCCTCCGATAGAGGCGAGCAGTCCCTTCAGTGCCGGCGTGGCGTCGATCAGCGCCGCGTTCTGCGCGGAGGGATGCGCCTCGGGGCTGTCGGTGGCGATGATCACGCCCTGGCCGCCGATGAAATAGAGCCAGACGTACTCGAACTCGGCGCGCACCGAACTCAGCACATGCAGGATATCGGTGGCATCGACATGATGCAGCTGCACCCATTGCTGCAGTACTCCGTGCGGCGCAAGCCGGCGCTTGACCAGGCGGTAGAACTCGCGGTTGTAGAGCGCCGCGGCGCCCGCGAACCAGATCGACGAGATTTCCATGCTCACCACGTCGTACTGTCGCGGCTGCAGCATCAGGAAATTGCGGCCGTCGGTGATGTAGGTGCGCACGCCGCGCCGCTCGCTCACCCGCGTATTGATGTCGGCAAAGTGACGGTTGGCGAGCCGCACGATGTCCGCGCTGAGCTCAACGATCTCGAGCTCGCGAAATCCGGCGTCGGCAATGACCCGCGCGCTCATGCCGGTGCCGTAGCCGACCACCAGCGCGCTGCCGCGCGCCGGCGTGTGCAGCAGGGGCGAGAGCCCGATGCCGACCTGCGCCGGCACCTCGCCCCCATTGCTGCCCTGGAACTTGCCGTTGGTAAGCAGCACGAGCGGAGCCGAGCTCCCTTGCGCCACGGGATCGCCGCGGGCGACCGTAGTGAGTCCCCCGTCCACGCTCTCGACCGCGTCTATCACGCGCCCGTAGTCCTGGCGCGCGAAATAGACGTTGGCGCCCGAGGCGAGCGCCGTGTAGTCGAAGCTGCGCGGCTGCACGACGAGGAGCAGACCGACGACGGCCGCGGGTGCCCAGGCTATCTCACGCCACTTGAGCTCGGTCCAGGCGACCGTGGCGAGACCCAGTATCAGGCAGATCACGGCCAGCACCTGGATGGAGCGCAGCGCTCCGATCGCCGGCAGCAGCCAGAATCCGGCCGCGAGCACACCCACGATGTTGCCCGCGGTGTTCAGCCCCGCCGCCCTTCCCAGCGCGGCGATCGGCGCGTACGGGGCGGCGCGCCCCACGCACTCCATTGCCAGCGGGTAGAGCGCCCCGATGAGGACGGCCGGCGGGAACATCGCGACCCAGCAGACCGTTCCGCGCACGACTTCGCGCGCGGCGAACTCGCGCGCCAGAGGATACTGCTCGAACGACGCGAAGTAGACCGGCAACTCGTCCCAGAGAAAGACGCCCCCGAGGATGACTGCAGCCAGCGCAAACTCCAGCCACGCCAGCGCCAGCGGAAGAGAGATCCCCAGCCTGAGGAGGCGGCGGGCAACTTCCGCGCCTGCGCCAAGGCCGAGCAGGAAGGCAAACAACATGAGGGAGAACGCATACACACTGTTGCCCGCGACCACCGCCAGCAGATGGATGTAGTTGACCTCCAGCGCCAGCGTAACGACACCCCCCACCGCAAGCACAACCAGCGCGACCTGGCCCAGGCGGCGCTCCTCTGCTCCCGTCACCCTCGGCACCGCGGCAGGCAGCGGCGCAACCGGTTGCCCTTCCGGCAGCGGCCGCCGCGCCAGCCGCAATGCCAGCCACGCCACTCCGAGATTCAATGCCGCCGCCGTCAGCGTCGTTCTCCACACTCCCAGCTCCGGCAGGATCCAATAGCCCGCGAGCAGCGCCCCCAGCGCCGCCCCCACGGTGTTCGCCCCGTAGAGGAGCGCCACCGACGTTCCCAAGGTAGCGGAACGAAGTTCAAGGAAGCGCGCCAGGACTGGCAGCGTCGCGCCCATGAGCACGGTGGGGACCAGCAGGGCCGAGGCTCCCAGCAAGGCTCGCAACAGGGTCAGCATTCCCGCATCGGGCTCCACACCGCCGGCGAGCGCGATGTACAGCGCCTGGATGCCCTGGAAAATCAGCGGTGTTGCCACGCAATAGGCGCCGATGCCCAGCTCGCACCAGGCGTAGAGCTTGAGCGCATCGGAGCGCCCCTGCGCCAGCCGCCCCCCCAGCCACGCTCCCAGCGCCATGCCGCCCATGTACACCGCCAGCACCGTGTAGGTGGCCGTCGATGTGCTGCCGAAGGTGAGTGCGAGCGACTTCGAAAACAGCACCTGATAGATGAGCGCGGCCAGCCCCGAGACCACAAACATCGCGCCCGCGTATGCCGCCTCGCCGCGCGCCCCTGCAGGTGCGGCTGAAGCACGCTCCACACGCAGCACAGCCGGAGGCGCTCCCCGCAGCGCCCCAGCCAGGGGCAGGTAGAGCCAGACACTTGCCGCCACGGTGCCGGCAAGTGCGGCCCAGGTGAGCCCCGGCACTGCCTCGAACA
>DATFVY010000295.1:0-2566 GCA_035259925.1 Burkholderiales bacterium | reverse complement strand
CGCGCGAGCCGTGCGTGCTCCTCGATAAAGTACCAGCGCTGCGGGGACGGCGTGTCGGTGCCGACCATGAAGCGATCCGGCAGCTCCATGAACAGTGGCCGCCACTCGGGATTGAGCTTGCCTTCTGGAGCATGGTCGGTCCGCCACGCAAGGTCGCACCACAGCTGCTTGTGGCGCAGCAGCATCTCGCGCACGCGCCCGGGGCTGTCGAACCCGGCATGCGCCCACAGCACGCGCGCGTCGGGATCCTGCTTGAAGACGCGCTCCACCGCGTCCGCGTCGGAATGGATGTGGATGAAGATCTTGTACTGGCGCGCGAGCTGCACCATGCGCCGTACCACCGGGAGGTCCGCGTCCGAGCCAAAGACGTGGAACTCCCCGATCGCGACGTAGCGGTAGCGCTTGAGGCGCTGCTCCACGTAGGGAATGACGGTCTCATCCCGCACCCATGTCGAGAGGTCGGAGCGCACGCGATACGGGCGCAGTTCGGGGATCACCACGTCGGGCGCCTCCGCGTAGAGCGCCTGCGTGCCGTCGTCGTTGGAGCTGGAGACCAGCGCGCGCTTCACCCCGGCCTTGCGCAGGATCTCGATCGCCGTCTTTGCCGGCAGCACATCGCGCGTGTCATGCGAGTAGTGAAGGTGGGCATCGAAAATGGGCAGCTCCGCCGCCGTTGCCGCGGGTGCCAGAATGAGCCAGAGGCCCAGCACAGACGAACGCATCACGATAAAAAGATGATAGCCCAGGCCGCCGCGCATGGGTCGCGTTACGGCTGGTTTGCGCGGGGCGACCGCACGGGCGAGCTCAATCCCGGCGAGCGGTGGTAGTCGTCGTCCACATCCCCGAACATCACCAGGCCGTCGCGGTCATGGACGTCGATGATGAGCGGCTTCTCCATCAGGCGGTAGAGGTCGAGCGGCGAAACCACCATTGCGCCGACGTCGCGGGTCCACGGGCTGATCGACATGGGCGCCGTGGCCTGCGTGTCCTTGGTCAGCAGCGTGTTGAGCGGGATCGACATGAAGAGACCCTTGTCGTAGTACGGGTGGCCGGGGCTGCCCGGCGACGTGATGTCGTCGCCATTGGTGCGGGTGTACCAGGCGCCCACCTCCCAGCCCGAGGCGAAGCGCCGCTTCAGCTCGAGGCGCACCCCCTCGTCTTTCGCGAGGAAGCGGCCGGCTCGCGCGGTCGCCGTCATGCCCATCGGCAAGCGGTAGTGGAAGGACCCGATCGCTGTCACCGTCTGGTAGTCATAGAAGCTGAAACCCAGGCCCTCGTGGTTGCGCTGGGCCACCCAGTCCACCGCGAGATCGGCGCCCCAGCCCGCCCCGACGGGCAGGTAGAGCACCTGCCCTCCCACCCCCGCGAACATTTCCTCGTAGTAGCCGACCGAGCCGCGCGCGTAAACGCGCTCCGCCGGCTGGTAGAGCTGGTTGATGAGCAACCGGGTGAGCTTGAACGGGCTGGCGCGCTTGTATTCCGCGATGTCGGAGCGCACGTGCGGCAGCAGGCTGTTCGAAGGCTGGGTCACGTCGCTCACCGTTTCGAGGATGTTGTAGTTCACCGCCGCGCTTAAGAACGTGCGCCGCGCCAGCCGGTGGTCCACGGAGGCCTGGATTCCGATTTCGTACTTGAATGCGCCGCTCGGGTCGTTGAGATAGACGGCGGCGGACGGCCGGACGCGAAAGCTGTTGAGCAGCAGGTCTTCGCTTTTCACCTGAATGAAGTCCCCATCCTCCTGCTTGTAGAGCACCTTAAGGCCCGGCTGGTGCTCCTCGAACGCAGCGAGCATCGCGGTCACGTCGGTCGCTTCGGTATCCGCGCCGGGCGCGGCGTAGGTGATGGCGACGTGCTGGGCAAGCTCCCAGCGTGGCAGCATGCTGTTGAAGTAGCGCTGCAGCCGGTCGAGATCGGAGAAGCTGTAGGTGACGATCGGCAGCTCGCGCACGGTATAGGTGATCCTGATCTCCCGCGCGCTGATGGGCGACAGCAGGAGAATCGTGCGCGCGGCCCGCCCTACGGCACGGCTCACTTGCGAGATGCGCGAGTTGGTGAGCACAACCTCGACCCGGTCGTGAATGTAGGAGATGCGGATGTTGCGAAAGTCCTGCTCGGCCAGCGCTTTCGCCATGAGCAGCCGGGGCTCTTCGCTCTCCAGCCACTGCTCCCGGGTGGGGCGTGGCGTGATCCTGGTGTAGGGAAGAGGCTCGTTGTACTTGGGTATGAAGTCCTTCTGCGCCAGCGGTATCGAGAGATAGCCCATCGCCGCGGCTTTCTCGCGGGTATAGGCAACCTGCCCCGTGAGCCATCCCCAGGTGTACTCGATGCCGACGCCGGGGCCCTTCCTGAGATTCGCCGCGCCGGACATCGCGGCGCCGAAATCGCGCGGGTAGTCGTTCGCGTCGTACTCGGCGACGAGGGCCCAGCCGGGCAGCGCCGAAGGGCGATAGCGCACGCCGCCGAAGACGCCGTCTATGCGATCACCCCCGTATCCGGCCGTGAAGTCGAAATCCCCCAAACGCTTGCTCGCAACCCCGTACCAGGCCGGGTAAACCCGGGTGCCGAT
>DATFVY010000294.1:0-2644 GCA_035259925.1 Burkholderiales bacterium | reverse complement strand
GCGTTGTCCGCCGCCGTCCGCTTGCCGCCGGTCGCGTTGGGATGAATCATGTCGTAGAGCTTGGCCACGTTGAGGTCCGAGTCGCCGATCAACGGGTAGGTGACCTCGTGGCCCTGCGTGTCCTTGATGTCCTTCACCCAGGACTTGTGGTCGGTCACGGGATCAACGCTGAGGCCGATGATCTTCGTATTGCGCCGGTCGAACTGCGGCTTCAGGCCGGCCATGTAGCCGAGCTCGGTAGTGCAGACGGGAGTGAAGTCCTTCGGGTGCGAGAACAGAATGGCCCACTTGTCCCCGATCCATTCATGGAAATTGATCTTTCCCGCGGTGGTTTCAGCCGTAAAATCCGGTGCTTCGTCGCCGATACGTATGGCCATTCATCCCTCCATTCTGTCAATGTCGCCGGTAGCGGTTTTGACGGTATTTGCCCGGCAGCGTTCAGAAGGATACGGAAGATCGATATTCACCGCCAGCGGCGCTGCAACGAGCAGAATCCAGTGACGACGTGGCGCGGTCATGACTGGAAACGGCGGCGCGATTTCGTTGTCATAGGGAACTGACCAGCCCTGATATATGTCCGCTACCGCCGGTTTCCGCAGGACGCGTGTGCGTCCCGCCCGCACGACGCTGGGCCGGCGGCTTTCCCGCTGGCGCCGGCGCAGTGCGCCATGGGCGCGGCGTTTCTGGCGGTGGGGGGGTTGGGTGCTGCAGCAATTGCGGGCGGCGCCGCGCCAGGTCCAGCTGGTCGTGCTGGCAGCTGCGATCGTCGCGCTCTTTTTCGCCCTGAACGGAATCTACCAGGTAGTCCGCAAGCCTGCCGAGCTGTTCTTCCCGGTGGCCGGCACGCTGAACAAGGCGCCGGCCGAGACCTGGCGCAAGTACGAGCCGCTTTTCCGCAAGCATTCCACCGCCGTCATGACCCCCGAGCTGCTGGCCGCGCTGGCCCAGGTCGAAGGCGCGGGCAACCCCGTGGCGCGGACCTATTGGCGCTGGCGGTTTTCCTGGAATCCGTTCGAGATGTATCAGCCTGCGTCAACCGCGGTAGGGATGTACCAGATCACGAATGCGGCGTTCCGTGACGCGAAGCGCTACTGCGTCCACAACCATGTCGTGGTCGAGGACGGCCCCTGGCACGACTGGAGCTCGTGCTGGTTCAACAGCCTGTACACCCGCACCATCCCCAGCCACGCCGTCGAAATGACCTCTGCCTATCTCGATCGCCAGGTCGAGTGGACGCTGGCGCGGCGGCGCATCTTCAGCGCTACGCTCCAGCAGAAGCAGGACATGGCCGCCCTCATCCACCTGTGCGGGCCGACCGCGGGCGACGCCTATGCGCGGCGCGGCTTCCAGCTGACCGCCACGGCGCGCTGTGTTGATCACGATGCCAGGATCTATCTCGCCCGGGTCAATGCGATGAAGCGCTACTTCGCCTTCAAGGCTGCCGCCAGTGAGGAGTGATCCAGTGAGGCAGTGAGGCAGTGACGAAGCAGGGGATCCGTCACTCATTGCCCATTACCCGCTCTAGCGGGCGTGCTTCTTCGGCTTCGGCTTCATCAATGCCGGTTTCTGCGCCTCGGTGCGTTCGGTGCGCCGCTCCGACACTTCCTTGATCGTCTCGCCGGCGACGGCGGGGCCGCGCTTCGTGGCGAGGTCTGCCATCGCCACGATGCCCACCAGGCGCTTGTTGCGGTTCATCACCGGCAGCCGTCGGACCTGGATGTCGCCCATGTTGTGGGCGACGTGGTCCACCTTCTCGTCTTCGTAGCAATACTTCACATCCGGGCTCATCACGGCGCGCACCTTGGTGTCCGGCCCCTTGCCGTCGGCCAGACCCCGAATCACGATGTCGCGATCCGTTACCATGCCAACCAGCCGGTCGTTCTCGCCGACGGGGAGGGCCCCGATGTCCTGCTCCGCCATGATGCGGGCGGCTTCGCGGATGGTCTGCTCGGGATGTATAAATTGCACACCCGGCGTCATCACGTCACTCACTTGCATAGGGTCTCTCCTTTGTGCTGAAAGCGGTACGACGATAGCCGCGGGGGGGAGGTTCCCCCTTTCGATGGCGGATGGCGAATGGCGAAAGGGAAAGACCCTGCCGGGTTGTATGCTAGGTTCTGGCCTCGTCACCCATCACTCGTCACTCATCACCAAAGGATACGTCCTTGGAACCGACACGCTACGAGCGCGCGCTGATCGTCGGCGCGGGGCAGGGGCTCAGCGCCTCGCTCGCGCGGCTGCTGTCGCGGGAAGGCATGCGCGTCGCGCTGGCGGCGCGCAATCCGGACCGGCTCGCCGCGCTGTGCAAGGAAACCGGCGCGCGCGCCTTTGCGTGCGACGCGACGGATGCGGGCCAGGTGCGGCAACTCTTTCACGACGTGGAGAACGCGGCAGGCGATCCTGACGTGGTGATCTACAACGCCAGCAGCCGGGTACGCGGACCGCTCGTGGACCTGGATCCCGTCGAGGTTGCACGCACGCTGCTGGTAACCGCGTTTGGCGGCTTCCAGGTCGCTCAGCACGCCGCGCGCCGCATGCTGGCAAAGAAGCGCGGCGCGATCCTCTTCACCGGCGCCTCGGCCAGCGTCAAGGGCTACGCGCAGTCGGCGCCGTTCGCCATGGGCAAGTTTGCCCTGCGTGGGCT
>DATFVY010000293.1:0-6433 GCA_035259925.1 Burkholderiales bacterium | reverse complement strand
CGCGATGCGGCAGAAAATGCACGAATCCCACCCCAACCGCAGCGGGCTCTTCGACATCAAGCACGACCGCGGCGGCCTCATCGACGTCGAGTTCGCCGTCCAGTACCTGGTGCTCGGCCATGCCCACGCGCACGCCGATCTCACGGGGAACATCGGCAACCTGGCGCTGCTCAAGCTCGCGGCGCGGCTCGGCCTGCTCGCGGAAGACCGCGCGCAGGCGGCGCACGACGCCTACCGGCGGCTGCGTCAGTTCCAGCACGCGCTGCGCTTGAAAGGGGAGAAATACGCGCGCATCGCGCCGCAGCAAGTCGAGCGGGAATCGCGCGCCGTGCGCGAGCTGTGGGAAACGGTCGTCGGAGAGCGGTAAGCGGGCGTCGAGTGCTGGAAGCACCCGTCACTCGTCACCGGTTTTCAGCAGCCCCGGGCGCCTTGCGCGAGATGAGGCGATAGACTGTCACCTCGCCCTTGCCCTTGACGCTGATCGTGTGCGGCCCCTCGAATTCGAATGAGTGGCGTACGCGCCGATAGGTCGTGTTGTCCATCAGGATCATGCCGGCGGTCGCTTCGGCGGTGACCCGGCTCGCGATGTTGACGGTGTCGCCCCACAGGTCGTAGATGAATTTCTTCATGCCGATCACCCCCGCCACCACCGGCCCGGTGCCGATGCCGACGTGGATCTGGAGCCGCGAGCGCTTCACGCCGGCCTGGGTGGTCATGTAATCGCGCATGTCGAGCGCGAGGTTGCAGATCGCGGTGGTGTAGTCGGCCGCGGGAACGTGCCCGGCGTCGTAGCGATGGTGCAGGTCGAGCCCGCCCGCCACCATGTAGGCGTCGCCGATGGTCTTGATCTTCTCCAGCCCGTGCTGCTCGGCGAGGCGGTCGTAATGAGAGAACACCTCGTTCAGCATGGTCACCATGAACTTCGGCGGCATCTCCTCGGAGAGCTGCGTGAAGTTGATGATGTCGGCGAACATCACGGTGACGTCGGCGAAGCCGTCCGCGATGGTCAGCTGCTGCTCCTTCAGCCGGTCGGCGATGGGCCCGGGAAGGATATTGAGCAGCAATCGCTCCGACTTCTCCTGCTCGGCCTGGAGCAGCTTGTGCTGCGCGTCGAGGTTTTCCTGCAGCCTGTCGCGCTGCCGGATGAAGTAGCTGATGAGCAGGTAGACGATGGTGGACATCGCCGCGAAGTTGAGCGAGAAGAACACCGCGATCGACTGCATGGTGACGCCCTGCTGCGCGCCGTCGCCGAGGTAGTAGTCGAAGAAACCGGAGATCGCGGTCATCACGATATAGGCGAAGAACCACGGCAGCGACTCGCGCGCGCCCTGGAAGATCATGACCCCCACCGGGGCGAGCAGCGCCCACAGCATCACCCCCGAGGAGCTGACGTAGCTGCCGATGCTCCATTGCATGATGAACGGCACGAACAGGAACAGGCTGACCTGGATGAAGCGGAACAGGCTGAAATCGCGGTTCCACAGGTAGAGGACGAGCGATCCGCCGGAGAGCGCCAGGTAGCACAGCGGCACGGTGGCGGAGAACTTGATGCCCATCGCCCAGTAGATGGCGAGCCACAGCATCGCGCCGAAGCTCATCAGCCCGCAGGCGAAGATCGCGAGCGTCTTGTTGAGTCGGTCGCGCTCGCTATCCTGATCGGAAATGACGCGCTGGCGCAGGTTTCCCAGCCAGTTGCTCAAGTCGCGCGCCATTCCTTTCCCCCTGAGAATCGCGGCCGGTTTGCTGTCGGTAATTGCAGGCTGCGATGAACTCCGATTCTACCGTACCGCTCCCGGCCGCAGCCGCGAGCCGGCGGGTGCCGGAGCCCACGTACCGAGCACGGGACGTGTGTGCTCCGCCCGCGCGCGTTGAACTGTGACTTTTGAACGCCCGACAGCAAACCCGCTAGAATAGCGGCTTTTCACGGAGTTCTTTCCATGTCGTCCATGGCGGATCGCGACGGGCATATCTGGTACGACGGCAAGCTCGTGCCCTGGCGGTCCGCGACCACCCACGTTCTCACGCACACCCTGCACTACGGCATGGGCGTGTTCGAGGGCGTGCGCGCCTACCAGACCACGAACGGCACCGCGATATTCCGGCTGCGCGAGCACACCGACCGCCTGTTCCGCTCGGCGCACATCAACGGCATGACATTGCCTTACGACAAGCAGACGCTGCTCGACGCGCAGAAGGAGGTCGTGCGCGCGAACAAGCTGGACTCCTGCTACATCCGCCCGATCGCGTTCTACGGCTCCGAAGCCATGGGCATATCGGCGAAGAACGTGAAGGTGCACGTGGCGATCGCCGCCTGGCCCTGGGGTGCCTACCTCGGGCCGGAGGCGCTCGAGCGCGGCATCCGCGTCAAGACTTCTTCCTACGTGCGACACCATGTCAACGTGACGATGTGCCGCGCGAAATCGGTGGGCACCTACATGAACTCGATCCTCGCGCACCACGAGGCGGCGCAGGACGGCTACGACGAGGCGCTGCTGCTCGACGTGGACGGCTTCGTGGCCGAGGGCGCCGGCGAGAACATCTTCATCGTGCGCAACGGAACGCTCTACGAGCCCGAGCTCACCTCGGCGCTCGAGGGCATCACCCGCGACTCGGTGATGCGCATCGCGCAGGACTTCGGCATCCCGCTCGTCGCCAAGCGCATCACCCGCGACGAGGTCTACTGCGCGGACGAGGCCTTCTTCACCGGCACCGCGGCGGAAGTGACCCCGATCCGCGAGCTGGACAGCCGCACCATCGGCAGCGGCAAGCGCGGCCCGCTCACCGAGCGGCTGCAAAAGGCGTTCTTCGAGTGCGTAACGGGCAAGTCTGTCAAGTACCGCGACTGGCTCGCGCCCGTGGCCGCCTAGCGGCCGCGACGGCGTGAGGGCGAACTTCCCATCTCCCGCGCTCCCGGATTCTGAGATGGAACAGACAGAAAACAAGCAGCGCCACATCGAGGTGACGGCCGCTGATCTGCCGCTGCACTGCCCCATGCCCTCGATGGTGCTGTGGAACGCGCACCCGCGCGTGTTCATGCCGATCGAACAGACCGGCGAGTCGCTGTGCCCCTATTGCGGCACGAAGTACACCCTCAAGGGCGGCACCCGGGCCTCCGGACACTGACCCGCCGTCAAGGTAGAAGGCAGAAGGATGAAGGAAGAAGGTAACAGCAGGCTGGTTACCTTCCGGCTGGTCGTCCTTCTGCCTTCTGCCTTCCGCCTTCTGCCTTCATGAAGATATTGGTTGTTGCTCCATCCTGGGTCGGCGACATGGTGATGGCGCAGGTCCTGTTCAAGCTGCTGCACGCGCGCCATGCCGGTCTCGCCCTCGACGTGCTCGCGCCGCGCTGGACGTTCGCGCTCCTGGAGCGCATGCCCGAAGTGCGCCGGGCAATCGAAAGCCCGTTCGAGCACGGCGATCTCAAGCTGGGCGAGCGGCGACGCGTGGGCCGCGGCCTCGCCGCAGAAGGCTACGACCAGGCGATCGTGCTGCCCAAGACCTTCAAATCGGCGCTGGTTCCGTTCTTCGCGGGCATTCCCCGGCGCACGGGCTACATCGGAGAGCTGCGGCACTGGATACTCAACGATGCGCGCAAGCTCGACACGACGCGCCTGCCGCAGATGGCGCAGCAATATGCGGCGCTCGCCCAGGCGCGCGGCGAGGCGCTCAAGCTGCCGCTGCCCACCCTCAAGCTGCGCGTGGACGAAGACAAGCGGCGCGCCCTCCTCGACCGCCTGGGGCTCGACCGGGGCCGGCCCGCGGCGGCACTCTGTCCCGGGGCGGAATACGGGCCGGCCAAACGCTGGCCCGCGCACCATTTCGCCGAGCTCGCCCAGGGTCTCGCGGCGCGCGGCTGCGCGGTGTGGCTGATCGGCTCGCAAAAGGACCGGGAAATCGCCGCCGAGATCGAGCGGTCCGCGGGCGGCGTCTGCCGCAACCTGTGCGGCGAAACTACGCTGGCGGAGGCCATCGACCTGATGGCCTCGGCGTCGCTCGTGGTCAGCAACGATTCCGGCCTGATGCACGTGGCGGCCGCGCTGGGCAAGCCGCTCATCGCGCTCTACGGATCGAGCAGCCCGGAGTTCACGCCGCCGCTCTCCGCCAACGCGCAGGTCCTCAAGCTCGATTTGCCGTGCAGCCCGTGCTTCCAGCGCGTGTGCCCGCTGGGCCACTTCAACTGCATGATGCAGCTCGCCCCGGAGCGGGTATTGGCGGCGGTCGATTTTGATAGAATTTCGTGACTACCGCGGTTCCCCGGATTCCCCGCATGAAGAAAGCGCTGTTCGCCAACCCGCAGGACGCCGAAGCGGCCTTCTACGACGCGCTCACGCGGGGCGACCTGGACACCATGATGTCCGTGTGGGCGGACGATGACGATATCTATTGCGTGCACCCCAACGGCGCGCGCATCACCGGCGTCGAGAACGTGCGCGAGTCGTGGCGCCAGATTTTCTCCAGCGGCCAGGCGCTGCGCTTCCAGCTGCGCGAGCAGCAGTACGTGCAGGGCATGATGCTCTCCGTGCACAGCGTCTACGAGCACATCACCGTCGCGGGCGAGCCGCGCGCGCGCGGCCCGATGATCGCGACCAACGTATACCTGCGCACCGAGCGCGGCTGGCGCATGGTGGCGCATCACGCCTCACCGGCACCGGTGACGGCTGCCGCCGAGGCCGAGCCGCGACGCGCGACGTCGAAGACCCTGCATTAGAATCCGTGACCGGTGACCAGTGACCGGTGACCGGCACACCTAAGGGAACGCAATGAGCTCCACTGATTTTGGCAAACCCGACGTGATCGTCGTCGGCGCCGGCAACGCCGCGTGCTGCGCGGCGCTGGCCGCGCGCGAGAACGGCGCGTCGGTCATCATCCTCGAGGCCGCGCCGATCGAGGAAAGCGGCGGCAACAGCCGCTATACCGGCGGCCTCATGCGGGTCGTCTACAACGGCGTCGAGGACCTGGCGCAGATCATTCCCGACCTCACGGAGGACGAGAAGAAGACCCACGACTACGGCTCCTATACCGCCGAGCACTACTACGACGACATGGGGCGGATCACGCAGTACCGGACCGATCCCGACCTGTGCGAGATCCTGATTTCGCGCAGCTTCGAGACCATCGTCTGGATGCGCAAGAAAGGCGTCAAGTTCCAGGCCAGCTACGGGCGCCAGTCGTACAAGGTGGACGGCGGCAAGCGCTTCAAGTTCTGGGGTGGCCTGGCGGCGGAGTCCTGGGGCGGGGGCGCGGGCATGGTCGATAACGAGCACAAGGCGTGCGCACGCGATGGCATCAGGATCTTCTACGAGACGCCGGCGCAGAGCCTGATCACCAGCGACGACGGCACCGTGCTCGGCGTGCGGGCGAGGCACATGGGCAAGAGCGTGGAGATCCGCTCCAAGGCAGTGGTGCTGGCGTGCGGCGGGTTCGAGTCGAGCTCCGAGATGCGCGCGCGCTATCTCGGGCCGGGCTGGGACCTCGCCAAGGTGCGCGGCACCCGCTACAACACCGGCCAGGGCATCAAGATGGCGCTGGACGCGGGCGCCATGGCTTACGGCCACTGGTCCGGCTGCCACGCGGTAGGCTGGGACCTCAATGCGCCGCCGTTCGGCGACGTCAACGTCGGCGACCAGTTCCAGAAGCACAGCTACCCGTGGGGCATCATGATCAACGCCAACGGCGAGCGCTTCTGTGACGAGGGCGCCGACTTCCGCAACTACACCTATGCCAAGTACGGGCGCGTGATCCTGGAGCAGCCGGGCATGTTCGCCTGGCAGGTGTTCGACGCCAAGATCATCCCCATGCTGCGCGACGAGTACCGCATCAAGCAGGTGACCAAGGTGCGGGCGGACACGCTCGAGGATCTGGTGAAGAAGCTGGAGGGCGTCAACGCCACGGCCGCGCTGCGCGAGATCCGTGACTACAACAAGGCAGTACGCAAGGACGTGCCCTTCAACATGGCGGTCAAGGACGGGCGCTGCACCATCGGCCTGCGCATCAACAAGTCCAACTGGGCGAACACCATCGAGGATCCGCCGTTCGAGGCCTACGGCGTGACCTGCGGCGTCACGTTCAGCTTCGGCGGACTCAAGATCACGAACGACGGCGAGGTGCAGGACACCGGCGGCAAGCCCATTCCCGGGCTCTATGCGGCGGGCGAGCTGGTCGGCGGCATTTTTTATCACAACTATCCCGGCGGCACCGGCCTCACCTCGGGCTCGGTCTTCGGCAAGCTCTCGGGAACGAGCGCCGCCGCTTACGCCCGGAAACGGGCGTAAGCGGAAGCACCAAGCTCCAAGCACCAAGCTCCAAACGTTTGCAGTTTGAGAGTTGGGAGTTGTTTGGGATTTGGGATTTGGGGCTTGCTGCTCCGTTCAGCATATGGACACTGACGCCGCTTCCGAAGGCGAGGCGTAGAATCCTCAGGAATCCACTGGAG
>DATFVY010000292.1:0-2722 GCA_035259925.1 Burkholderiales bacterium | reverse complement strand
TCCACTCAGCGGAAACCGAATCTCGGGAGCCCACATCCAGTTCCACGGAATCATCTCGACACCTCCGGTGTTCTCGCGCCCGATCCGGGCACGTGGTGATGCGAGAGCTTAGCGGATTTCGCGCCAGGGGAAGCCCTGCTCCTGCGTTGCGACCGTGATCCATTCGGACGTGCAGCCGAGCGCGTCGGCGAGCGCCGCGCGCGCGAGCTCCGGCGTGTTGTTCTGCTTCGAAAGATGCGCCGCGATCAGGTGCTGGAGCCTGCTGCAATCCATGGCCTGCACGATCTCCGCCGATGCCGCGTTCGACAGGTGGCCAAACCGCCCCGCGATGCGGCGCTTCAACTGCGCCGGGTACGGCCCGTTCATCAGCATGTCGAGATCGTGATTGCACTCGAGCACCAGCGCGCTGACGCCCGACAGCGCCTGCGTGATATGCGGCGTGGGACATCCCGCGTCCGTCAGCACCCCGAGCCGGGCCGTGCCGGCGGAGAGGACGAACTGGACCGGCTCGCGCGCGTCGTGCGGTACCGTGTAGGGTGAGACCTCGACGCAGCCGATGGTAAATGGCGTGTAGGCGTCGATGAATGTCCGCCTGCCGATGGCGCCGCCTTCCGGCCCCAACCCCGAGAAAGTGCCGCGGGTAAGGTACACGGGGAGGTCGTAACGCGCGGAAACCTTCGCGACACCACCCGCATGGTCCTCATGCTCGTGGGTGACGATGATCGCGTCGAGGTCGGCAGGTTCGAGGTCGAAGCGCGTCAGCCGCTCAGCGATCTCGTCGGGTCCGAATCCGCAGTCGAGCAGGACATGAGTCCCCCCGGATTCGACCAGAAGGGCGTTGCCCGAGCTGCCGCTGCCCAATGATGCGAAGCGCATCATTTGGGGTGATACGTGATGGGTGATAGGTGATGGGACGGAGTCCGTGGCGCCAGCCGCCTTTGACTCCCGTCACTCGTCACTCGTCACCTGTCACTTGAGTTGATCGTAAAGCAGCGTGAGGATGCGGCCCGCTGTTTCCGAGGACTCCTGCTTGCCGTCCTTGGCGAGCACGTTGACGTTGCAGCCGTTGCCGGTGCCGTCCTTGACCTGGATGCGGAATTGGTCGAGCTTGGGCTTGTCGCTCGTGAACAGCCGCGACAGCATGCCCGGCTTGTCGGCGGTCTTGTTGTCGATCTGCGGGTCGATGTAGCGCACGTAGTAGAGGCCCTGCGAGCGGTCGCGGTCCTCTACCGTGAAGCCGACGCGGTCGAGCGCAAGGCCCACGCGCCTCCAGGCGCGGTCGAACTGGTCCTCCAGCGTCAGCGTCCGCTCGCCGTTGTCACCCTTCACCAGCGTCGCCCGCGGCGGAACGGTCGCAGGGGCGCTAAGCTGCGCCTGCGCCCGTTGCGTGTCCGCGCCGAAGCGCAGCATCAGCCGCCCCAGCATCTGGGCTTCGAGCAGGGGATCGGGGGGCCGCGGCTGCCAGCGGGTCTGGGTCTGGTCGGAGGTCACCGCCTGCGAGTAGACCTCCTCCATCCCGCGGTGGCTGATGAAGATCTCGGTCGTGCCGGGCTCGGTGCCGCGCTCGATCCGCACCCGGAACTTGTCGCGCTCCGCCGACGAATACGCAAAATCCAGCACCCGGGAGAAAAAGTTGCGGATCGTGCCGGCGTCGACGCGGGCGCGGTTTTCCGCCCAGTCGGTTTCCATGATGCCGGCGGCGGGAATCTCGATGTTCACGATGAAGCCGGCTTCCTGCCAGAAATCCTTCACCGTCGGCCATACCTGCTCCGGCGTGCCTTTAACGACGAGCCAGCGCTGGTTGCCGTCGCGCTGGACCTTCGCATTGTCCAGCTGCGGGAGCACGGCGCTGGCACCGGGGGTCGTGGTGCGCTGTGCTCCGCGCTCGCGGCTGTACTCGGAGTAGGTCGCCGTGCCGCGCGCATTGACCTCGGGGACGGCGTAGCGCTCGTCGGCGCTCGGGCGCGTGAGATCGGGGGGCACTTCGAGGGGGGGCAGCTGTGCCCCCTGTGACTTGTAGTCGATCTTCTTGTCGAGATCGATGCTGGGCATCCAACTGCACGCGCCGAGGGCAAGGCCGGCGACCAGGCACAGGACGGTTTTCCCGGCCTCAGGCCGCCGCATATCTTTCCCCCCTGACCTCGACGCCGATGCCCGCGTGGCGCATGGCCCCCCGGACCTGCTCGTGGCACGCGGCCGACAGCGGAGTCAGTGGCAGACGGATACCACCCTTGATGAGCCCCATCTGCTGGACCGCCCACTTCACCGGGATCGGATTGGCCTCGACGAACAGGTCGCGGTGCAGCGGCAGGAGGCGATGGTTGATCTCGCGCGCCCTGGCAACATCGCCGGACAGGGCGGCAGAGCACATCTCGTGCATCAGGCGCGGCGCGACGTTCGCGGTCACCGATATCACGCCGTGGCCGCCGAGCAGCATCAGCGCGAGACCGGTCGCGTCGTCGCCGCTGTAGACGCGGAAGTCGCGCGGCTTGCGGCGGACCAGGTCCGAGCCGCGCTCGAGGTTGGCGGTCGCATCCTTGATCCCGACGATGTTCGGGACCTGGGCGAGCCGCAGCATGGTGTCGTTCTGGATATCGGCCACGGTGCGCCCGGGTACGTTGTAGACGATCATCGGCAGGTCCACCGCCTCGGCGATTGCCTTGAAATGCCGGTAGAGCCCTTCCTGCGTAGGCTTGTTGTAGTAGGGGACGACCGAGAGGCT